>JAUXST010000309.1 GCA_030679805.1 Reyranella sp.
CGTCGCCCCGCCAGCCAGCGTGCCGGCTCCGGCGTCAGGAGCGTGATGATGAAGGAGACGAGGCAGAGCGCGGAACCGGCCAGGATGGCGCCGGTATAGGAGCCGAAGAAGTCGAAGGCGTAGCCCGCGACCGGCGCGCCGAGCAGGGCGCCGAAGGCCACGCCGCTGTAGAGCGCGCCGATGATCGAGCCCAGCGCGCGGCCGCCGAAATAGTCGGCGGCGAGCGAGGGAGCGATGGCCACGAACCCGCCGTAGAAGGCGCCGAACACCAGGGCGAAGGCGATCAGGGCGGGGGCGCTGGTCGACTGCGACCACACCACCAGCATGATGCCGGCGCCGATGTACATCATGGCGAAGGAGAGCCGGCGGCCGAGCCAGCCGGTGAAGGAGGCGAACAGGAAGCGGCCCGCGGTGCTGCCGACACCCAGCAGCACGATCAGCAGGACGCCGAAGCCTTCGCCCAGTCCCACGTCGCGGGCATAGGGGGCCAGATGGACGAACGGCACGAACAGGCCGAACGACATGAAGAGGGCGCCGGCATAGATCGCCCAGAACGGTCGCGACCGGAGCGCCCGGCCGAGTGTGAAACCGGCGGCCACGCTGCCCGCGGCAACCGGCGGTGCGGCATCGCCGTCGGGTGCGAGGCCATAGTGCTCGGGGCCGCGGCGGACGAGGATTCCCGCGACGATCGCGCCCACGACCACGATCGCGGCCAGCACGAGGTAGGTCTGGCGCCAGCCCAGCACGGCGATCAGTTCATGGGCGAGCGGCGCGCCGACCAGCGTGCCGACGCCGATGCCGGCGACTGCGATGCCGCTGGCCGTGCCGCGGCGGCGGACGAACCAGCGCTGCACCGCGGCGATGCTGGGGACGTAGGAGAGGCCGACGCCGAAGCCGACGCCGAGGCCGTAGCCGAGATAGACCTGCCACAAGGTGGTGGCACGCGAGGCCACGACCAGGCCCGCCGCCACCAGGGCGAGACCACCCACCACCAGCGGGCGCGGCCCGGTGCGGTCGGCGATCAGCCCGCCCGGGAAGCCCAGCAGGAAGTAGAGGAAGGCCGAGATCGAGAAGACGAGGGAGGTCTCGCCGCGCCGCGCGCCGAACTCGGTCTCCAGTGCACCGAAGAACGCGGCGAAGGAGTAGGCCACGGCATAGCCCACGAACATGCACAGGAAGGCGCCCGCCACCACCCACCAGCCGGCGAAGATCCGCGGTCGAATCCCGGTCATTGCTTGCCTCGTGTCATCCACCATGGGTCGAACCTAGCCGCCGGCTCGCGGACCATGCTTCGATGGAAACCGAAGGATCATGGAAGCGGTTACTTCTTGTCGCCGTTCTTCTTGTCATTCTTGCCGCTCTCGGGCGTCCAGCCCCACATCTTGAAGGCGGCCTCCGCGATGACGGGATCCAATGTCGGCTCGGTTAGCGTCATGCCACGGCTGAGCGCTTCGACGATGATCTTGAGGCCGGTGAGTCGGGCATGCATCTTGTTGTCCGATGCGATGACCTGCCACGGCGCGTGGTCGGTGTCGGTGCGCTCGAGCATGTCGTCGTAGGCTTCGAGGTATTCCTTGCGCTTGGCGATATTGCGGAAGTCCTCCGGGCCGATCTTGTAGTGCTTGTGAGGCTTGCTCAGCCGCTCGATCATCCGTCGCTTCTGTTCCTCGGCACTGACATGAACCAGGATCTTGACGATGCGGACGCCGTCGTCGCTGAGCTGACGCTCGAACTCGTTGATCTCGCGGTAGGCTCTCTTCCACTCTTCCTTCTTGCAAAAAGCTTCGATGCGCTCGACCAGGACGCGGCCATACCAGGTGCGGTCGAAGATCGCCCAATCGCCCGGAGCCGGCAGCCGTTGCCAGAAGCGCCAGAGATAGTGGCGCCCCTGTTCTTCGGTGGTTGGCGCGCCGATACGCCAGACATGGATTGATTTCGGCTCCAGGCCGTCGATCACGCGACCGATCAGACCACCCTTGCCCGCGGCGTCCCAGCCGTCGATGCACAGGATGGCCCGCTGGCGGTCGTGCAGGTAGTGGATCTTCAGGTCGAGCAGCCGGCTCTGCAGTTTCCGGAGTTCGTGATCGTAGGTTGTCTCGTCGACTGGACCGTCGATCATCTCGATCTTGTCCAGGGCCGGCCATTTTCCCATCGCTTCCTCCTGGCGGGATCGTGCCAGCCGTCGACAGATGGGGCAATGACGGGGCGCACCGAGGACATTGACAGCGCGAACCGCGACCGCGACTAATCTCGCCAATGTCCGACGTAGAACCGACCATTCGCTACACGATGCGCGCCGGCAAGCCGGTCGTGGAGATCGGCGGCAATTGGACGGTGCTCAGCCTCCGCGGCATCCGGCAGAAGGCCGCCAAGGCCCTGGCTGCCGCCGGTACAGGAGGGGCAGCGCGCGCGGTGGATGCAAGCGGCGTCAACCGGCTCGACACCGCGGGCGCCCTGGAGATCCTGCTGCTCGCGGGCGGCGGGGCCGACACCGAGGTGACGCCCCGGGACAAGTCCCACGCCGACCTGTTCGAGGTGGTCCAGAAGAACATGTGCGACGCGATGCCCGAGCGGCACGTCAACTGGCTCGCCCACTGGCTCGACGAGGTCGGCCACAACACCGTCGAACTGTATCATCAGGCCGTCAATCTCTGTGCGTTCTTCGGCGAGATCCTCGTGGTCTTCCTCGAGGCCTGCGTGCAGCCGAAACGGTTCCGCATCAATGCGGTCGTGCGCCAGATGTACGAGGTCTGGATCAGGGCGCTGGTGATCGTCGGCGTCCTCTGCTTCCTGATCGGCGTGGTGATCGCCTATCAGGGCGTGCAGCAGCTTCGTCAATTCGGCGCCGAGACCTTCGCCGTCGAGGCCGTCGGCATCAGCATGTTCCGCGAGCTTGGCGTGCTGCTGACTGCAATCATCGTCGCTGGCCGTTCCGGCAGCGCCTTCACCGCCCAGATCGGCACCATGCAGGTCAATCAGGAAGTCGATGCCATGCGCACGATCGGGCTCAATCCGGTCGAGTGGCTGGTCATGCCGCGCATCGTGGCGCTGGTGATATCGATGCCGCTGCTGGCCTTCTGGGGCGACATGACGGGCCTCCTGGGGGGGGCGGTCGCCTGTACGTTTTATCTGGATTTCACGTTCGTGCAGTTCTTCGAGCGGCTGCGCGACACGGTCGGCGCCTGGCACTTCTATACCGGCATGATCAAGTCGCCGGTCTTCGGCCTGATCATCGCTGTCATCGGCTGCTTCGAGGGTCTGCAGGTGAAGGGCAGTGCCGAGAGCGTGGGACAGCTCACCACCCGCTCGGTCGTCGAATCGATCTTCTGCGTCATCGTGCTGGACGCGGTGTTTTCGATCATCTTCCTGCTGGCGGATGTCTGATGGCCGAAGGTGGACAGCTCGTCGACCACAGGGACGGCCGGGACGTCGTGTTGCGCCTGCGCGGCGTGCGCACCCAGTTCGGCGACAACGTCATCCACAACAAGCTCGACTTCGATCTCTTCCGCGGCGAAATCGTGGGGCTGGTCGGCGGATCGGGCACCGGAAAGTCGGTCCTGCTGCGCACCATCATCGGCCTCAACCGGGTGACCGCCGGCACCATCGAGATCCTGGGGGTCGACACCAGCAAGCTGCATGGCCGGGCGGAGCGCGAGCTGCAGGCCCGTACCGGTGTGCAGTTCCAGGACGGTGCCCTGTTCTCCTCGCTCACGGTTTCCGAAAATATCATCGTGCCGATCCGCGAGCATGCCGGACTGGACGAGCAGACCATGCGGGACATCGCCGCCCTCAAGATCGCTCTGGTCGGGCTGCCGCCCGACACCGGCGACAAGAAGCCGTCGGAGCTCTCGGGCGGCATGCGCAAGCGGGCAAGCCTTGCGCGCGCCCTGGCGCTCGACGCCGAACTCCTGTTCCTGGACGAGCCGACCGCGGGCCTGGATCCGATCGGCGCCGCCCACTACGACGAGCTGGTCAAGGGCCTGAGCCGCAGCCTCGGCCTTTCGGTACTGATGGTGACCCACGACCTGGACAGTCTGAACGCGGTCTGCGATCGCATCGCCGTCCTGCTCGACAAGCGCGTGGTGGTAGGTACGATGGAGGAGTTGCTCGTATACGATCATCCCTGGGTCAGGGAGTATTTTCACGGTCCGCGCGGACGAGCCGCTCGAAAGGAGCAGAAGTAGCGTCCGATGGAAAGAAAGTCGCCTTATGTGCTGATCGGCGCGGCGATGATCACGTTCATCGTGGCCGTTGCAGGCTTCGTCGTCTGGAAGCTGCGGGCCGGCGACCGGACATCCTACGCCTACTACGACATTCTTTTCTCCGGTGACGTCCAGGGACTGACCAACGACTCGCCGGTGTTCTACCGCGGCCTGCGTGTCGGCCGGGTCCACGGCATCCAGCTCACGTCGCGAGTCGACACGAGGCGCGCCACGGGGCGCGAACGCCTGACGGAGAAGATCGAGGTGACGGTCGCCGTCGACTGGAACATCGATATCCGCGAACGCTCCTACGCCGTCTTCGAGAAGCCGTTCATCGCCGGTGCCCCGTTCATCCAGATCGTGGGCCGCCTCGACGTCGACCAGATAAAGCCGAAAAAAAAGCTGGGCGAGAAGCCCTACCCGGAAATCCGTGAGGGCGCTTCCTTCCTGCAGGCGACGTCGACGTCGGCACAGGAACTTCTGTCCAAAGCCAGCATCACGGTCGACCGGCTCAACGACCTTCTCAGTCCCGACAATATCGGCGCCGTCAGCGATACGCTGCGCAATCTGTCGACCACGACGACGGCGATCGCCAAGCAGGATGGCGCGATCCAGACGACGCTGGCCGAGCTGCCGGGTGCCATCACCGAGTTTCGCAAGACGTTCAACACATTGAACGGGCTGGCGGAGTCGCTGAATCTGGTGGCCCTTGAACTCGGCCCGCAGGATATCGCGACCCGCAAGGCGCTGGCCGGGAAGGACCCCGGCGAACTGCGCAAGGTGATCG
>JAUXST010000316.1 GCA_030679805.1 Reyranella sp.
GCCGTGGCCGTCGCTGGCGGCATCGGTGCCTGGCGTGCCGATGGCCTGCCGACTGAGCCGATCAAAGAAGGAGAAAAGTCATGAAATGGGTAACCCGCGAACGTCCCAAGATCGACCGCATCGCCTGTCCGTGGCTGATCAAGCGCTTCATCGAAAAGGAACCGGAGTTTCTCTATGTGCCGGCCGACAAGGTGCTGGCCACCGCCAAGGAAACCGGCGCCGAGCCTTATGACATTCCCGGCGTGAAATTCTCCCACGTCGGAGAGAAGTGCAGCTTCGATGCCTTCATCGCCGAGTACAAACTCGCGGCCCCCGGCCTCGACAAGCTGGCCGACATCGTGCGCGGCGCCGACACGTCCAGGCTCGACCTCACGCCGCAGTCGGCCGGGCTTTTCGCCATCTCGCTCGGCCTCAGCCACGTCTACACCGATGACCACGAAATGCTGAAGCACGGCATGGTGATGTACGACGCGCTCTACGCGTGGTGCCGCAGCCTCGCCGGCGAGACGCACAACTGGCCGCCCAAGATGGACTGAGGCGCGCCATGACCGACACCGCCGTGAAACCTGTATCACCGGCTGCCGCGCGCACGCGGTTGATGCTGGAAGGGCCGATCGTTTCCACCCTGCTGCGGCTCGCCGTGCCCAACCTAGTGGTGAACGTCGTGCTGATCGCGGTGACGCCCAGCGTCGACGCGCATTTCGTCGGCGGGCTCGGCCTCGATGCCCTGGCAGGCCTGGCCCTGGTGTTTCCGCTGATGATGCTGATGCAGCAGATGGCCAACATGGCCATGGGCGGCGCGATCGCCGCCGCCATCGCCCGGGCGATCGGCGCCGGGCGGCGCGAAGACGCCCAGTCGCTCGTCATCCACGCGCTGGCGGTAGCCGCCGGGGCCGCGGCCCTGTTCAGCGCCGTGTTCCTGCTGGCCGGGCCCGGCATCTACGGATTGCTGGGGGGCCGCGGACCGATCCTGGCGGCGGCGCTCGAATATTCCAACGTGATTTTCGCCGGCGCGCTCGTCTACTGGCTGCTCGGTACGCTCACGAGCGTCGTGCGCGCCACTGGACAGGTCGCCATCCTCGTCTATGTCTATATCGGCGCCGAGTTCCTGCATCTCGCGCTGGTGCCGACCCTCGTGTTCGGCCTCGGTCCGGTCCCCGCCCTCGGGATCACCGGCGCCGGTCTTGCCACCGTGATCTCCTTCGCAGCCTCCACCACGACGCTCGCCTGGTACCTCGCCTCCGGCCGGACGTCGGTCGCCTTGTCGCTGCGAGGCTTCCGGTTCGAACGCCGCCTGTTCGGCGAGATCCTGCGCGTGGGCGCGCCGATGTCGCTGGCGCCGGTGCTGAACAACGTGGCGCTGGCGATACTCACGGCCTACGCCGGTCTGCTCGGCGCCACGTCGCTCGCCGCTTTCGGTGCGGCGGTGCGGCTGGAGTATCTGCTCTATCCACTCAATTTCGGCCTCGGCGCGGCGGTACTCGCGATGGTGGGCAGCAACATCGGGGCGCGCCAGTTCGCACGCGCCCAGCGCATCGCCTGGATCGCGGTGGGATTATCAGCGTGCGTCATGGCCTCGGTCAGCGTGCTGGCGATCGCCGGCCCCGACCTCTGGATGGGCCTGTTCAGTCCCGATCCGGAGATCCTTGCCGCAGCCATCGGCTATCTCGCCATCGTCGGCCTCGCCTATCCTTTCGTTGCCGCCAACACCCTGATGTCGGCCTTCCAGTCGACGCGCCAGCCGGAGTGGCCGTTGGCCGCCATGACCTGCCGGTTGCTGATCGTCATGCTGGGCGGCTGGATCGCCATAGAAGTCCTTCAGGCGGGTCTCGTGGGATTGGGCCTGGTCACCGCCCTCGGCCTTGCGACCTGGGGCATCGTGCTGGCGGGCGCCTTCCGCTTCTACGCCCACCTGAGGTGATGTCATGACCCTCACCCTCCTCGGGCATGTCACCTTGCCCGAGCACAAGGGCAAAGGCGGCTTCGATCATGCCGCCGTCCATGCCGCGAGTGGCCATGTCTACGTGGCGCACACCGCCAACGACGCCGTCGATGTCTTCGATCCCGGGCGCCGGCAATATCTCTTCTCGGTTCCCGGTCTGCCCGGCGTCGCCGGCGCTTTGGTGAGCGACGAGAGCGGGCTCATCTTCTCCTCGAATCGCGCCGCCGACACGATCGGCGTGTTCGCTTCGGGCCCGAACCCGACCGTTCGCATCATCGGCGTCGGACGGGGACCCAATGGCCTTGCCTATGACCCTCACCGGCAAATCGTGCTGGCGGCCAATGTCGGCGACCCGGCGGTGCCCGGCTCGCACACGCTGTCGATGATCGACCTCGCCCACGACGCGCGGCGCACCGAGATCGCGGTGCCGGGCCGCACGCGCTGGACCGTGTTCGATCCCGGACCGGAACTTTTCTACGTAAACATCGCCCAGCCCGCCGAGATCGTGGTCATCGATCCCGGCCAGCCCGATCGGATCGCGCGCCGCTTCCCTGTGCCCCATGCCGGCCCACACGGCCTCGATCTCGACAGCGCGACGCAGCGGCTGTTCTGCGCCTGCGATGCCGGCGTGCTCGTCACTCTTGATGCGCGATCAGGCAAGGTGCTGGATGAAAAGCCGCTCAGCGGCGCGCCCGACGTCGTGTTCTTTAACCGCCGGCACCAACAGCTCTATATCGCCATCGGCGACCCCGGCGTCATCGATGTCTTTTCCACTTCGCCGATGGAAAAAATCGCGACAGTCGAGACCGAGGCCGGCACCCACACCACTGCTCTCTCCCCAGGGGGCGACCGGCTCTACGTCTTTCTCCCCCGCACGCACCGGGCCGCAATCTATGAAACATGCTGATTTTGTCGCTGTTTGCGGAGCTGGCTCCGGTGGCTCCCCGGGCCATTCCGCGATAGAACGGCGATCTCTTTGCATTGCCGCCGCACAAATCGAACGGTAGGTTCTGCCTGGATTGGATGCTCTTGGGGGTTCAACGGTGTTGGGACGTCTCTTTCTCTTGGCGGCATTTGCCGTCGCCACGGCGGTGGCCTGCAATTCGGCTCCCAAGGTGCCGGTCTCCACGGCGATGCTGAAGAAAGCCTATTGGGGCCTCCCCAAGGACGGCCCCGCAGCCGACGTCACCAGCCAGGTGACCTGCCCCAACGGCTACCCGTGCGACGTCTTCGCCAACGCCGCGAACTACGGCCAGTCGAAGTCGGATCTCAACAACAGGCTGGCCGTCGTCTGGACCTGCCAGCCGCAGAATTTCGTGCTGTCCGAAGTCGTGGCCTCTGGCCTCAAGGTCCGCATGGCCTGCGTCGGCGGGCCGCCGCTGGTGCCACGCACAATCAGCATTCTGGAAGCCACCTGGGGCGCGCCCGACGGCCAGACGGTCGATGCCACGCAGGCTGTCCGCGACATCTGCGGCAACACCTCCTGGCGCTGCCAGGTGCCGGCGATGGCCTACATCTTCGGCACGCCCGATCGCGCCGTCACGACGAAGGTGCTCAGGATCCGCTACACCTGCAACGGCCAGACGACGCCGGGCCAGCAGGCGGTGGAGAACAGCGTTGCCGACCTGCGCTGCGAGCGGGCCGCCGATCTCAACTAGGCGACCTCAACCAGGGTTTCGGCCCGCCACCGCTTGCGTTGACGCGGATCAAGGCCGCGGCCTCACGGCCGCGGATACTGGACAGGATGGAAGTCCAGATTCAGCACGCCATTGCGGCCGAACCGCCGAGCGGGCGGGATTCATACGCGGTGACGGCGCTGGCCGACATCACCGACCGCTCGTTGCATGCAGCCTTTGCGCGTTTCACGCTCGGCCTGTCGCCGGCGGCGCTGATGGCCGCCTATCTCGACTGGGCGGTGCATCTTGCCGCTGCGCCGGGCAAACGCCTGCAGCTGCTCGACAAGGCGGCCCGCAAGACGCTGCGCTTCGCCAATCACGCTTGGCATTGTGCGCAGAAGAACGAACCCTGCGAGCCCTGCATCGAACCGCTGCCGCAGGACAAGCGCTTTTCCCATCCGGGCTGGCAGAAGTGGCCGTTCAATTTCCTCTACCAGGGATTCCTGCTGCAGCAGCAATGGTGGCACAACGCCACCGACGGCGTGCGCGGCGTGACGCGTCACCACGAAGCCGTGGTGCAGTTCAGCGCGCGGCAGCTCCTCGATCTCGCCTCGCCATCGAACTTCCTGGCGACCAACCCCGAGCTGCTGGAGCACACGCTGAAGCAGGGCGGACGCAACCTCGTGGTCGGCTTTCAGCACCTGATCGAGGATTGGGAACGCGCGGTGAGCGGCAAGAAGCCGGTCGGCACCGAGGCCTACCAGGTCGGCGCGAACGTCGCGGCGAGCCCGGGAAAGGTCGTGTTCCGCAACCGCCTGATCGAGTTGATCCAGTATGCGCCGACCACCGAAAAGGTGCGGCCCGAGCCGGTGCTGATCGTGCCAGCGTGGATCATGAAGTACTACATCCTCGACCTGTCGGCGCAGAACTCGCTGGTCAGGTACCTCACCGACCAGGGCTTCAGCGTGTTCATGATCTCGTGGAAGAACCCGTCGGCCGACGACCGCGATCTCGGCATGGAGGACTACCGGACGCTGGGCGTCATGGCGGCCCTGGACACGGTGAGCGCCATCGTGCCGGACCGGCAGGTGCTTGCCGCGGGCTACTGCCTCGGCGGCACGTTGCTGTCGATCGCCGCGGCCGCGATGGCGCGCGACGGTGACGGACGGCTCAAGACCATAACGCTGCTGGCCGCCCAGACCGACTTCACCGAGGCCGGCGAACTGATGCTGTTCATCGACGAAAGCCAGCTTGCCTTCCTCGAAGACATGATGTGGGAACAGGGCTTTCTCGACGCCCAGCAGATGGCCGGCACCTTCCAGCTGCTGCGCTCCAACGACCTGGTGTGGTCGTACGGCCTGCGCCGTTACCTGATGGGCGAGCGACCGTCGCTCAACGACCTGATGGCCTGGAACGCCGATGCGACGCGCATGCCCTACCGCATGCATTCGGAGTATCTGCGCCGCCTGTTCCTCGACAACGACCTCGCCGAGGGTCGCTATATTGCGGCCGGCAAGCCGGTGGCGCTGACCGACATCCGCACGCCGATCTTCGCTGTCGGCACGGTGTGGGACCACGTGGCGCCATGGCGATCGACCTACAAGATCCACCTGCTGGCCGATACCGAGGTCACCTACGTGCTGACCAGCGGCGGCCACAACGCCGGCATCGTGTCGGAGCCCGGCAAGCCCGGCCGCGTCTATCAGGCGATGACCAAGAAGGCCGACGACCGCTACATCGATCCGGAATCGTGGCTCGCCAGCGCACCGCAAACCGACGGTTCGTGGTGGCCGGCTTTCGCGGCCTGGCTGGGCGCGCACTCGGGCGAGCCCGTCGCGCCGCCGCAGATGGGCGCCGACAGCGCAGGCTATCCGCCGCTCGGCAACGCTCCCGGCACCTACGTGCTGGAGGCCTGAGCGAGCCAGCGCGCGATGTCGCGCCACGCGCCGCGCACCGACCTCGCGCCCATGAAGAGGCCGATATGGCCGCACGGCTCGACCGCGGTCACAACCTCCGCGGCCGGCGTGCCGACCAGGCGTGCCGCGGCCATGAGCTGGTCGGGCGATACCAGCTCGTCGTCGCGGGCCGCCAGCAGGAAGAGCGGATGGCGCACCTCGCGGAGGTCGATCCGCCGGCCGAGCGCGATGAACCGGCCTTCGGCCAGGCGGTTCTCCTTGAACAGCCACGACACGACCTGATGGTAATAGGCGCCCGGCAGGTCGAGGGTGGTATCGTACCAGGCCCGGAACCGCTCCAGCAGGATGGCCGATCCCGCAACATCGTCGGCCTGCAATTGCAACGCCGCGGCACCCTCGCGGCCCTGCAGGGCGGGATCCCACAGATCGAGCACGCGTTGGCCGAGCACGCGCCCCTCGCCCAGGCGCGCGATCTCGTCGAACAGGCCGAGCGGCAAATGGCGGGCGGCGAGCGACATCATCGAACTGCCGACGCCGAGATCGACCGGCGCGCCGGCCAGCACCAGCCTGCGCACCTTGGCGGGGAAGCGCGCGGTGTAGAGGAGCGCCATCCAGCCGCCCTGGCAGAGTCCGACCAGATCGACCGGCGCACCGAGATCGTCGACCACCACGTTCAGATCGGCGAGATAGTTGTCGATGGTGAGGAGACGCATCTCGCGGGTGGCGGCGTGCCAGTCGGTGACGAAGACGCGCGGACAGCCGTTACCGAGCAAGGCCTCGACCAGGCTGTGGCCCGGCGCGAAGTCGGCCAAGGTGGCGCCATGCAGGGCGAAGGGCGCGCAGACGAGCGCCGGCGTGCCGGTCGTGCCGGTCGAGAAATCGCGCAACGTCAGGCTCGGCATGTCGAGCCGCACCCGATGCGGCGTCGCCCACGCTGGCGCCGTGCGCTCGGGCTCGACGCCCACGCCCGCCATCAGACGGGCGAAGTCGCTAGCCTGGGTGGCCATCGCTTCGCTGGCCGATGCGGCGGCGATCAGGGGCCAGAGAAGGAAGCTGGCCGCGAAGCGCGGCATCGACGAGGGCGCGCCGGAAGGTTTGCCGCTCATCGTTGCATACTAGGCCCGCCCCGGCCGCGCGACTTGACCGGGATCAAACCGCGCGCGGGAGGCGGTCGCGCCGCGTTCAGGTCGCGGGCGCCCCGGGCGGTGGCGGGCTGCGCCGGCATTCGCCGTTGAAGGTGCCGCCGTAGGTGCCTTCGACCGCCGTGATGGCCAGCGCGCCGTCGTTGCGGTTGTAGGTCACGGTGAATTTCGGGAAGCGGGATCGCAGCGCCTGGAAGGTAATGCTCGTGCTGCTGCCTTCGATGAGGCCACTGCCGTCGAACAGGGCCGCGGTGTTGCGGATGTCGTCGAAAACCATGAAGAAGTTGCGCACCGTGGCCGTATGGTCGGTGAACTTGCAGGCGAGCCAGCGCGGCTCGGCCCGGGCCGGCGACGCGACGGTGGCGGCAAGAGCCGCCACCGCCACCAACATTGCAGCCGGGCGCATCATGTCGCCTACCTGGGCGCCATGCGGATGGCGCCGTCGAGACGGATAGTTTCGCCGTTCAGCATGTGGTTCTCGACGATCTGCATGGCGAGCTGGGCATATTCCTTGGGATCGCCCAGCCGCGACGGGAACGGCACCTGGGCGCCCAGGCTCTTCTGCGCCTCGGCCGACAGGCCCATCATCATCGGCGTCAGGAACAGGCCGGGCGCGATGGTGCAGACGCGGATGCCCATGCTCGAGAGGTCGCGCGCGATCGGCAGGGTCATGCCGACCACGCCACCCTTCGACGCCGAGTAGGCCGCTTGGCCGATCTGGCCGTCGAACGCCGCCACCGAGGCGGTATTGATGATGACGCCGCGCTCGCCGTCTTCCATCGGCTCGGCCTGGCTCATGGCGAAGCTGGCGAGGCGGATAACGTTGAAGGTGCCGATCAGGTTGACCTGGATCACCTGGGCGAACATGCCGAGATCGTGCGGTCCATTCTTGGAGATGGTGCGGGCGGCGCGGCCGATGCCGGCGCAGTTCACCACGACGCGCGGTGCACCCAGCTTCTCCACCACCGTCTTGACCGAGGCCTCGGTGTTGGCCGCGTCGGAGACATTGGTCTTGACGTAGAGACCGCCGATCTCCTTGGCCTTCTTTTCTCCCAGTTCGTCCTGCAGGTCGAAAATCGCGACCTTGGCGCCCGCCGCCGCCAGCGCCGACGCCGTGGCGCCCCCCAGACCCGATGCGCCGCCGGTGACGATGGCAGCCTGACCCTTGACGTTCATTCGTATCCTCCTTGATCGGGCGTTTTTAGCACGGACGCCCCTCTTGCCAAGCCGGCCACCGCACCCAACGTTCCGGCCATGAGCGACCATAGCCAACTCGTGCACGGCGAGGCAGAGGTGCGGACCGGCTTCTGGCGGAAGGCCCGCAAGACGCTGGGCCGCGTGCCTTTCTCCGAAGACGCCGTGGCGGCCTTCCATTGCGCCACCGATCCCGCGACGCCGCTCGCCATCCGCATCACGCTGTTCGGCGCGCTCGGCTATTTCGTGCTGCCGTTCGACGCCATTCCCGACGTCATCCTGGGGCTGGGCTTCACCGACGACGCCGCGGTGCTGGCAGCCGCTTTCACCGCGGCCCGGACCCACATCGCCGACCACCATCGCGCAAAAGCGCGCGCCTGGCTGCTCAAGGAAGGGGCGCAACAGGCTTAGCCGCCTCGGCGCGGCGGCGCTCGCGCGCGAGCTGGTGCTCGCGGTGGGCGATGTAGAGCGCCGAGGCGATGACGATGGCGGCGCCGACGTAGGTCCAGACCACCGGCATCTCGCCCCAGATCAGCCAGCCCACAAACACGGCGAACGGCAGGCGGAGATATTCGAACGGCGCCACTGCCGACATCTCGCCGGCCTTGAAGGCCTGGACCCAGAAATATTGGCCGACGGTGGCCGCCAGCGCGATGCCGATCGCCAGCGTCCAGCCCCACAGATCGGGCCAGCGCCAGACCCAGATCGCCGGCAGCGCCAGCAGCAGGGTCGAGAAGATCGCGAACTGGGTGAGGATCATGAGCGGCGTCTCGGAATCGCTTAGCCGCTTCACCAGCAGGATCGATATCGCCACGGTGGCGGCATTGGCGAGCGCGATCAGGGCGCCCAGTTGCAGGCTGCCTGCGCCCGGCCGCACCATCACCAGCACGCCGGCGAAGCCCACGATCGTGGCAGTCCAGCGCCGCCAGCGGACCTTCTCCTTGGCGAGGACGACGGCGACCAGGACCGAGAACAGCGGCTGGGAGAAGGCGATGGCGGTCGCATCGGCCAGCGGCAGCATGGAAACGGCGTAAAAACCCAGCACCATCGAGGTGGTGCCCATGAAGGTGCGCCAGAAGTGCCCGGCGATGCGCTTGGAGTGCCACGGCTTGACCCGGCCCGACAGGATCATCGGCAGCAGCATCAGCACCGAGAGGGCGGCGCGGAAGAATGCCGTCTGCACGCTGTCGATCTGCGCCGACAGCAGCCGGATCATGACGCCGGTCGAGGTAAAGATGAAGCCGCCGCTGACCAACCACAACGCACCCTGCACGTTCGGCGGCAGGCGTCGCAGCCAGGCCAGCACTAGGCGGGCCGTCCTTCAAGTCTTGAGGGGCCTTCAGATCTTGCGATCATGGCCCGCCCAGTAAGGCTCGCGCAGGTTCTTCTTCAGCACCTTGCCGACCGGGCTGCGCGGCAGGGCGGCGATGAAGTCGACCGACTTGGGCGCCTTCACGCCACCCAGCTTCTCCCTGGCAAGGCCGATCAGCTCCTCGGCCGCCACCGCGGCGCCGGGTTTCAGCTCGACCACCGCCTTCACCGCCTCGCCCCATTTCTCGTCGGGCACGCCGATCACGGCGCAGTCCTGCACCGCGGGGTGGCTCCACAGCACCTGTTCGACCTCGCTCGGAAAGACGTTGAAGCCACCGGAGATGATCATGTCCTTCTTGCGATCGACGATGTAGACGAAGCCGTCGTCGTCGATGACGCCGATATCCCCGGTATGGTGCCATCCGAAGGTCGAGGCTTCCTGCGTCGCCGTCGGATTGTTGTAGTAGCCCGACATGACGAGGCCGCCGCGCACCACGATCTCGCCGCGTTCGCCGCGCGGCAGGAGCCGGCCCGCCTCGTCCATCACTTCCAGCCGCACCAGCGGCGAGATGCGGCCGCAGCTCGCCAGCCGATGACGGTTGTTGCTCTTCAATGCCTCGACGTGATCCTTGGGTGAAAAGAAGGTGCAGATCATGCAGGCCTCGGCCTGGCCGTAGGTCTGGGTCAGCACCGGCCCGAACACCTCGATCGCCTCGACCAGCTTGTCGACCGACATCGGCGCCGAGGCATAGACCAGGTTCCTGAGCGAGCTGTAGTCGTACTTGCCCACGTCGGGATGGGCGAGAAGCATGTAGATCAGGGTGGGCGGCATGTAGATGTGCGTCACCCTGTGCTTCTCGATCGCGGCCAGGATGCCGCCGGGATCGGCCGTGCCCATGAAGATGTTGGTGCCGCCGAACGGCAGCATGGGAAAGGAGCAGACGCCAGCGGCATGCGTCATCGGCGCCACCATGAGATGGACCGGCGGCTGATCGAGCGGCATGCAGGCCCAGAAGATCGAGTTCATGGTCTCGATGTTGCGGTTGGTGATCTGCACGCCCTTGGGCCGGCCCGTGGTGCCGCCCGAGCTGGCGAGGAAGGCGACGCCGTCGGGATCGTCGGGCAGATCGGGCGCCTCGGGCTTCTGAGCCGCGAGCCAGGTCTCGAACGATGGCCGATCGAGACAGATGACCTCCTTGATTTTCGGACAGGCCTCGCGGATGCGGCCCAGGTAGCCGTCGAAGTTCGAATGGTAGAAGAGGAACTCCACATCCGTGTTGTTCAGGATGTAGAGGTTCTCCTCGAGCGCATTGCGCGCATTCACCGGCGCCCAGGTGACGCCCGCCCGCACGATGCCCAGCAGGCAGGCATAGGCCGCGGCATGATTGGGGCTGTAGACGGCGGCCTTGGAGCCCCGCCCGAGACCGGCGGCCAACAGCCCGTTGGCGACGCGATGCGTCTGGCTGCGCACCTCGGCGTAGGTCCAGCCCTTGGTGCCGTCGTGCAAGCAATGCCGCTCGGGAAAGAGATCGGCGCCACGGTCGAAGTAGTCGATCAGGCGCATGTCAGCGCCCCGCCGGCGGCGTGGTGTCGCCCACACCGAGCGCGCGCTGCATCAGCACCGAGTCGAGCCAGCGGCCGAACTTGAAGCCGATGCTCTTCAGGGTGCCCGTCATCGCGAAGCCGCAGGAGGCATGGAGCTTGATCGAGGGCGTCTGCGCCGAATCGCCGATCACCGCCACCATCTGGCGCTTGCCGGCCGCGGTGCACTGCTCGATCAGCGCCGGCAGCAGCGCCTTGCCGACGCCCTGGCCCACGGCGTCCTTGTCGATGTAGATCGAATCCTCGACCGAGAATTTGTAGGCCGGCCGTGGCCGCCAGTTGCCGGCATAGGCGTAGCCCAGCACCCGGCCGGCACGCTCGGCCACCAGATGGGGCAGGCCGAGATCGAGCACCGCGGCGCGGCGCTTCTTCATCTCGGCGAGATCCGGCGGATCGACCTCGAACGAGGCCGTGCCGTACAGCACATGATGTCTATAAATTTCCGCGCAACGCGCCACGTCGGCTTCGGTCGAGGCTCGCACGATCAATCCGCTCACGTTCTTCGTTCCCCACGCCTTTTCAGGCGGGGAGTATAGCGCGTCAGTTGCCGCCGCGCCGCATCTCGCCCGGGTCGGGACCGTCGAACTTGAACAGCGAATCGGCCAGCTGCAGGCCGGACTGGACGTCCTGCAGCGACACGTTCACCTGGTTGCCGCGGTTGTCGATGATGGTCCAGCCGCGCAGCACCATGGGGTTCTCGCCGAGACGGACGATCACCTTGCCGTCCTGCGGCTTCTTCGCCTGGCTCAAGGTGAGCTGAAGCATGCCGTCGCTGCGCTCAGCCTTTTCGACCTGCAGATCGCCGCTCAGCGACAGCGGCTCCTTGACCAGGAACGAGGCCGCGGTCCAGCCGATCGGCCACTGCCCGAAATCCTTCGTGACGGTATCCCACATCGTCACCTGCGAGCCGTCGGCCACGATCTTGAGCTGGGAGGGCGCATCGTATTCGAAGCGCATGCGGCCCGGCCGCCGCACATAGAGCGTGCCCTGGACCACCGATCCGTTGGGATTGCTCTGGACGAACCGCGCCTTCAGCGTGCGGATCGAATTGATATATTTCTCGGCCTCGGCTGCAGGCGCCTGGCTTTGGGCCAAATCCTGGGCGTTGGCCGGCGCGGCAGCGAGGAGAGCGGTGAAGGACAACAGGAGAGCGGCGAGGAGGATACGCATGGGTCGCATATGACGACCGAATGCGGCGGAATCAAGCAAACTGCCCTCTTCCCAACGAGGTAAACGGCCGTTTACCATGCCCCGACCCTGCGAGAGGAAGCTCCCATGCACGTCGGAATGGCCGCCGTCTTCCAGAACACCGGCCGGGCGCTGAGCGACCGGCAGATCTACCTGAACGAACTGGCGCTGGCCGACATGGCCGAGCCGCTGGGCTTCGAATCGATCTGGTCGGTCGAACACCACTTCACCGACTACACCATGTGCCCCGACGTGGTGCAGTTCCTGTCCTATATGGCGGGCCGCACCCGGCACGTGCGGCTGGGCTCGATGGTGGTGGTGCTGCCGTGGCACGATCCGATGCGGGTCGCCGAACAGATTTCCATGCTCGATCACCTGTCGGGCGGCCGCATGATCCTGGGCCTCGGCCGCGGCGCCGGGAAGGTCGAGTTCGACGGCTTCCGCCTCGACATGGGCGACAGCCGCGAGCTGTTCATCGAATACGGCGAGGCGCTGTTGAAGGGCCTCGAGAGCGGCGTGATGGAATACCAGGGCAAGCATTACAGGCAGCCGCCCGTCGCCATCCGGCCGGCGCCATTCAAGTCTTTCCGCGGTCGCACCTATGCTGCTGCCGTCAGCCCCGAGAGCGCGCGCATCATGGCGCGACTGGGCGTGGGTCTGCTCATCATCCCGCAGAAGCCGTGGCGCGAGGTCGAGAAGGAACTCGGCGAGTACAACACGCTCTATCGTGAGATCAACGGCACCGACGCGCCGCAGCCGATCTCGGCCGGCTGGACCTTCGTCGACGAGAGCGCCGAGCGGGCGCGCGAGATGGCGATCAGGTATATCGGCGGCTACTACCGCACGGTGCTCGACCACTACCAGTTCGCCGGCGAGCACATGAAGAACCAGCGTGGCTACGAATACTACGCCAAGATGAACGAGAAGCTCGCCGTCTACGGCGACCAGAAGGCGATCGAGTTCTTCGCCGACCTCCAAGTCTACGGCACGGCCGAGCAGGTCTACGACAAGATCATGAAGATCCACCAGCAGACCAACAATTCGGCCTATGTCGGCGTCTTCTCCTATGCCGGCATGCCGCACGAGGAAGCGGCGCGGAATGTACGCCAGTTCGCCGCGACGGTGATGCCGGAACTGAAGAAGTTCGATGCGGGTGCCGCAATCGACCGTTCGCAGGCGCTTCCCGACTTGCGATTCGCCGCCGCCGCGGAGTAAGAGCGCTCTCCCCGGAGGGAGAAGCATGCATCGGTCTTTGGCTGCGGTCGTGATGGCCGCGTCGTTGAGTGTATCGTACGGCGTCGCCGCGCAGTCGACGGTCGAACGCGGCAAGTACCTGGTGGAAAGCATCATGGGCTGCGGCAACTGCCACACGCCGCAGGGACCGAACGGTCCGCTCCCCGGCAAGACCCTGGCCGGCGGTCTCGAGTTCGAGCATCCGGGATTCTTCAAGGCCTATTCCACCAACATCACGCCCGATCCGGAAACCGGCATCGGCAAATGGACTGACGCCCAGATCAAGGTCGCGATCCGCGAGGGCCGCCGACCCGACGGAACGCTCATCCGCCCACCGATGCCCTTCGAGCTTTATCGCGGCTTGGCCGACGCCGATCTCGATGCCGTCGTAGCCTATCTGCGCACCGTGCCGGCGGTGAAGAACGTCACGCCGAAGTCGACGTACGAGATTCCACTGCCGCCCACCTATGGCCTGCCGATCGACAAGCCGATCGAGGCGCCGTCCAAGTCCGACAAGCTCGCCTACGGCGCCTATCTGACCGGCCCGCTCGGTCACTGCATCGAGTGCCATACGCCGCCGGCGGCCAACGGCCGCGCCCAATATGACACGCTGCTCGGCGCCGGCGGCCGCCAGTTCCACGGGCCGTTCGGATTGAGCGTGGCCAAGAACATCACGCCCGATCCCGACCAAGGGCTGGGCAAGTGGTCCGATGCCGAGATCGAACGTGCGATCCGCAAGGGCATCGATCGCCAGGGCCAACCGCTCAAGCCGCCGATGGGCTTTGCCTACTACGACAAGATCTCGGCCGGGGACATGGCGGCGCTGATCGCTTATCTGCGCAACCTGCCGCCCAAGAAGACACCCTGACACGGACGCCCTGATGAGGGACGGCCCGGCCTCTGGCGCGGACGCGGCGCTGCGCTAAGGTGACCGGCAATGATAGAGGCTCCACCCGATGCTGGGGCTCCCCCCGATGCTGGCTGATCTCAAGGCGGCCTGGCAGTTGCGCGGGCCGTCGATCGGCCCCTCCAGGCTCGCCTATGTCGCCGTGCTGATCCTCCTCGCGGGATTGAGCGACGGCGTGGGCCTTGCCCTGCTCATCCCGCTGCTGAACTCGCTGGGCGCGCCGACGCCCGAGACGACTGGCGCCGCCGCCTGGTTCTTCACCCAGCTGCCGGGCACGCTCGGCGGGCTGCTGCTGGTGTTCCTGGGCGTTGCCGTGATGCGGGCGATCGTGGGCAGGCTGCGCGAGAACGCGGTCGCGCGCCTGCGCTTCGACTTCGCCGTCGGCCTCAAGATCAAAGCCTATGCCGCCATCGCGAATGCTTCCTGGACCTACCTGCGACGCAAACGGACCGCCGATTTCCATGCGATCTTCGCCAACGAGATCGACCGGCTCGAGCACAGCACGCAGTTGCTGCTGGAACTCCCGGCGCGGCTCGTCGTCTTCCTGGCGCATATCGCCGTCGCGTTCGTCATCGCCCCCGCCTTCTCGGCACTGGCGATCGCGCTGGGTCTTTGCCTGGCCTGGGGCCTGCGGCGCCGGCTTCTCGAAAGCCGGCGGCTGGGCGACATCGTCTCCGACGCCGGCAGGCGCGTCAGCCACGAGATCACGGAGTTTCTCCAGGCGCTCAAGCTCACCAAGGCCTACGGCGCCGAGGCGCAGCATGTGCGCGCCTTCGCCGGCGCCGTCGAACAGGCCGAGGGCGCCGACCTGGCGAGCAGCCGTCTGCTGGCCAATACGCGGCTGATCCTCGAGGTGGCGACGGCGGCGGGCCTTGCCGCCCTTCTCTGGCTGGCGGCCGAGTGGATCGGCCTGCCATTGGCAAACCTGCTCGTCCTGATCTTCGTCTTCCAGCGGCTCATGCCGATGTTCCAGGACATGCAGGATCTCGCGCAGCAACTCGCCCATTGCTCCTCGGCTTTCCCGATCGTGGCCGCGACGATTGCCGATTGCGAGGCTGCCGCCGACCGGACGGAGGCGGCGCCACCGGCACCCCTGCCGTTCGAGCAGGAGGTGCGCTTCGAGCGTGTGGACTTCGCCTACAACGCGGCGGCCGGCGACGTGTTGCGCGGCCTCGACCTTACGCTTCCCGCCGGCTCCCTCACCGTGCTGTCGGGCGTGTCGGGGGCCGGCAAGAGCACGATCCTCGATCTCGCCGGCGGGCTGATCGTCCCGACGGCGGGCCGCATTCTCATCGACGGCGTCGAACTCACCGGCGAGCTTGCGCCCGCCTGGCGCCGCTCTGTCGGCTACATGGCCCAGGAGGCCTTCCTCTTTCACGACACGATCCGGGCCAACCTCGCCTGGGCCGAGCCCGCGGCTTCGGACGAGCGGATTCTGGAAGCCATCCGCCTGGCGGGGCTCGCCGAGTTGCTGCAGAGCTTGCCGGCGGGCTTGAACACCGTCGTCGGCGATCGCGGCGCCAACCTGTCGGGTGGCGAGCGCCAACGACTGGCGCTTGCGCGGACGCTGCTGCGCCAGCCGCGGTTGATCCTGCTCGACGAGCCTGCGAGTTCCCTCGATGCACAGAACGAGGGCCGCCTGCTCGATACCATCGCCGGCCTGCACGGACAGACTACGATCCTGCTGGTCACCCACCGGCCGACGGCGATCACCGGCGCCGATCGCTACCTCACGCTTGTCGACGGCAGGCTGGCCGCCGCCGCTGTTCCCGAGCGCTAGCGAAGAGCGGCGAGTGCCTTGACGGCGAGGCGGAACGGCCGCGTGACGTAGTAGGCGGACCACAGCATGGCCGGCAGCTTCATTGCCTCGTAGTCGCCTGCGGTCGGCGTAAAAATGAGCTTCAGGGCGGCTTTGACTTGAGCGAGCCGTCCATCGCAAAGCGCGAGATCGGTGAAGTTCTCGTCAGACACCGTCGGCAGAAATCCGAGGCGCATATGGTCGACCAGAGATGCGGTGAGGGAGCGCACTCGGCCGCTGCGTGCCACCAGACCTGCGAGATCGTGCGGCACGGCAACGTCAAGCAGGCGCTGCACCAGCGAACATCCCAGAAGGACTGAGTCGCCGCAGCGCCTGAGTCGGGCGCGCCGATGGACATCGAGCCAGTCGAGATCGGGATTGCGGTCGATCATCCAGGCAAAGTCGCAAACCCACTTCAAAGCGTGCCAGGCTTCCTTGGTGCCGTGGCCGGCGAGCAACAGAGCCAGGTTCGCGCCCCCGACGGTCGCGACACGGTGATCGCCGATCGAGATCTGGGCCAGATCGTCCCAGATGTCGGCGGGTGCCAAGGGAAACGGCACATGGGTGCCGCTGAAGTCCCAGTGCAGGTCGATCGCGCCGATGCCGTCGGCGCGCGCAAAGGCATACTGGCGCTGGTGGACGAGGAACGCGCGCCGGAAATCCTCGTCGCCCTGGGCATTGCGGTAACCCAGCTGCGCCAGCAGCCGTTCGGCCTCACCGATCTGCCCTTCCGGCACAATGACATCGATGTCGTTGCATTCGCGGTTGGCGAGGCCGCCGTAGAGGGCCATGGCAAGCGCCAGCCCCTTGAAGGTGACGATGGGAATTCCGCTATCGGCAAACAGACCGGCCACGCGCCGCAGCTCGTCCGACAAGGCAAGCGTTCGCACCAGATGGCGACGCTGAAAGGCTTCCAGAGATTCCCTGGCACTCGCCGGAACGGTATCCCACGCCACGTCGCTCAGACACCGGAACAGGCTCGGCCGCACCCCGTGATATTCTGAGATTTCGATCAGATGGCGGTAGTCGACGCCTTGGCGAAGGACGTCACGGACTCTCGTCAGGTCGGGCTTCGGCCGCGCCGCCAAACACAGCAACTCAAATTCAACAACATCTGTTCGATCGTCCGGCACCGGCGCCTACCTGGGAAATCGAAAGCCGGCGAAACCAAGCTCTGTTCTCCATTCACGCGCGAACCAGCAGCCGCTCATATCGCCGGAGAATGTCGGACCGGTTCAGCCCTCGACAGCATGCAATCCACCGCGCCCCGTCCGGTTGTTCCATTTGGCCTTGCTGCCGTCGGGCACCTTCCCGCTACCCTTGAACATCGTCACATCGCGCAGGGCGCCCATCTTGGTGAGGACCGGCCGCTGATAAGGCTTCTTCACCAACGCTTTGCGTGAACCCGGAACCTGATTGTTCTTGTTGGACAGTGCCTCGGTCATACCAATGCCTTTCGGGTGGACATCTTCAAATTAGCACAGCCGTTCAACGTAGGGCCAGCAGATGAGACAAGCCTCCAAGCGTCATTCGACAACGTCGACGAGGCCTTCTTCGCGCAAATTCGCCAGAATTTGCACGACATCGGTCTGACATTCGTCCGGCGACACATCGAACTCGGCCTCGATCGACGCACAAAGATCGGCCACCGACCGAGGCTGCTCGAGCGCATCCCAAATCCAGGCCCCCACACCCTGAAGTCCGAAATAGATCGCACGCTCCGTGTGGAGGATCGCGACTTCCTCATGGATCTTGCAGGAAACCTGATGCGTCGATCGCCGGAAAGTGGCCGCTGTCGGACCCACGTGATGTCCTTTCAGTCTGATTGCAGAATTCTCGTCGGTGGTACCTAGCTGGGCAAGAGGTTAAAAGCAATAGACCACAATAAAATTATGGTTATTTCAAGTCGAGCGTCAGCCAATGATCCAGCGCGAACACGGAGAGCGCTGGCCACATCATGAATTCCTCCACCGAATTGGTCGAGATTTGCCTCACGTCTACATATTCCTCCAGCCGGCCATTGGCCATGAACTCGGGCATGCATCTGAGGCGGGACAGAACCGGGACAACATCTTCTTGGGGCATCGAGGTCTTTTCGCGCCTCAGCAGTTCGTCGGGCATACGGCCTCGCATGGCCTCGCGGACGAGTTGCTTTTTCCATGCCCAGGGGATCGGCGGCACGGAGAGCAGGTATTCGAGGACACGGACATCCAGATAGGGATGGCGCCATACGACAGGCCCCAGGGTTTCGTCGAAATCAAAGTCGGCAAAATGACTCTGCCAAATCGGGCCGGTGAAGGAGGCGACCGCATTCGGGTGCCACGGGTGAGACGTGTCGCCCCCTTCGCCCAGCGCTCGAACACGCTCCGCCAGGTGCAGGCGATCGGCGAAGTCCCGATTGAGCCAGCGGGGCAGCGGAGCAGCGGGCGGGGCATCCGGCCGCGGACCGGCATGGCGCCGGACGGTTTGCGCCCATCCCTTAAGTCCCTTGACCCGGGCATACTCGAACAGCACCCTACCAAGCTGGCCCCACGCGCGACGTCCAAGCAGCCACGACAGGTAGGCATTTCGTTCGAACATCAGGGCATTATCCGGCCCCTCGCCATCGAACCAAACGGACGCTTCGCAGGCCTGCTCGCTGATCATCTGGCGCCGGTATCGGGCATCGAACATCGTCACCGACGGTTCGGCCGGCCGGATACCGTGCGACCGCCAGTCCGCGTCGTGATCGGCCACATCCCATCGCCTCAGCCGCAATTTGATCCCGAGATGACGGGCGGCGAGGGAGGCGAAATAATCTTCCTTGAGGTGGGCAAATTCCTCGCTGTAGACCGAGTCGCCAACGACCCGTGACGGGCTGCCCGCGACACTTACCGCGCAGGCCGCCAGCGTCGTCGAATCGAGACCGCCGCTCATGGAGATGCCCAACCGGCCAGGCGGCATCCGATCGGCAATGGCCTGCGAGAGCAGATCGCGGAAGCGTTCGGTATAGGTCGAGCGGTCGCGGAAATAGACCGGCTCGACAATCTCCAGGCGCCAGTACCGCCCGATGTGCGGGCCGGCCTGGTCCAGCCGCAGGACGTGGGCGGGCGCAAGCCGCTGGACGGCGCGATAGACGGTTCGTTCGAACTCGCGGCAAAAGCCCAGCGTGAGAAGATCGGCGATCCAGTAGTCATCGAGTTCCTGGCTGACCGACGGCCGCCGGATCATCCAGTCGAGCGTATCGCCGACGAACCAGGCATCTCCGATCCGGACATGAAAAAGGGCCCGCGTCCCCAGCTGGTCGCGAACGCCCAGCAGGCGCTGGCGCGCATCGTCCCACAGGACGAAGGCGTAGTCGCCGGACAGAAACTCGACAAACTGCTCACCCCAGGCGGCATAGGCGTGCAGGCAAAGCTCCGCATCCGAGAACGACTGGTCACTCTCGCCCACGCCGAGAGCAAGCCGCGTCTCGAATTCGCGGCGTGCATTCAGCCGGACACGCCCCACGATCCAGTAGCGGCCGCCCAGGGAGGCGGCGACGCACGGCTCACCTTGAATGCCGTATGGGCCTGCGTTCGAATGGACGAAGGCGGCCCGGCGTGCGCCGCCGAACGTCTCGACGCTGCAGTCGCCTGCCACATCCAAACGCTGCACATCGATCGGCTCGTCACGAAGATTGAAGATCGCCGCGAACAATTTCAGCCCTGAGGCAAGCCACGGGCGCGAGAGCCGTCGGAGAGTTCACCGGCACGCCAGTTCGTGAGCTGCGTGTATGTCGCCTGCTCCTCGTCGCCGATCAACACTTGGCCCTCGTGAACGACCCAGGCATGAGCGACGAGACCCGGCTGTTGCCGGGCAACGCCGATGTGGAGTTCGGAGACGTAGCCCTCGGCCGACAACAGCCGCTGCAGGGCAAGCGCCGAGCCCAGGCATGTCGTGCCGGGGGTCCGCCGCGACGCCGTCCGGACCGCCCAGACGATACGGTCGACGGGCTTGGATCCCCGTTCGAGACGGCCTGCCCAGCGCCGCAGGCGCTCGATGGTCCAGACATGCAACACGACCCGAACGAAGCCGAGTGTCGCAAACGCCTCGATCAGCAGACGACGATCACTCCACGGCAACGTGAAGAAGGCGGCCAGCCGCCTCACTGGATGACCCGACGGATTTCTGCCGCGACCTTGTCCATGACGTCGAAATTCCTGGGGTAGCGCAGTTCATAGATGGGAAGGGTACCGGCCACGCGCGCGGCAAACCGGATCTGCCGCGCGAGCCTGCTCGGTTCAGCATACCGCGTGTCCATCGTCGAAGATATGAGGGTGGTGGCGAGATCGAGGCCAACGAGCCGGGCGCTGGACACGCCCTCGATCGGCTCCTGTTCGTCCGGATGCCCGATATGGAACAGGGCAGCAAGGCGCATGGGCCCCCGGCCGGCCCGGACCTCTTTGCGCGGCTGGACCATGATCTTGCCGCTCAGCGGGTTGAAATGGCCATGCGCCACGGCCGCGGGCAGGAACCGGTTGCCGGCCTCGTCGAGCAACTTCAGCCGGTAGGGGCCGGGATAGACCAGCAGGGCGTCGTCGGTGAATTTGACGCGCAACATGTCGTCGGTGACCAGATCGGCGCCGTGGCTGATGAGGAAGGCCGCGAGCGTGGATTTCCCGGCACCGCTCAGACCAAGCAATCCGACGGCGCGGCCTTCGATATCGACCACTGTCGCGTGCAGCGGCTCCTCGCCCTGGAGGGTGAGCGATGCGCTGACGACGAAGTTCATCAGATTTGCTTCGAACGACCTCTGATCGACATCGCCCAGCTTGCGGCAAACTACGTCTCGTCCGTCCGGCGAGATCACCGCCTCGAAGACGACATCGGCTTTCATGTAGACGCTGCCGTCCGCGAGCACGGCGTGCTGGACCCAGTCGTCCGGATCCGGGGCGCTCACCGGCCTTATGGTTTGGAAGTACTCCGGCGACCCGAAGACGACCCTGAGCGCGGGCACGCCTTCCCTTTCGGCGACTTCGTCGACCGATGTCAGGCGCAGTTCACTTTCGACCGCGAGGCCGTAGATCATGTACCGGCAAGAGGTTGTCACACGAAATCCTGACCATCGTAATCCAGGCCATCGTACGCCCTGCGACGTATCGACCACGCCGCAAACTTGATATCGTCGATGCTATTGGCGGATACTTCTTCGAATGCGTTGATGTCTTACTCCTTCGACGGAAAAAATGACAATCGTCGGAACCAGCCGTCAGAAGCGCCCATGATCAGAATTGACTGCCGTGGCGTCTCGACCGACGGCCTCGCCAACTCCACCGAAATCCGCGCCGCTTACGATTGCTTCGTCAGGCACGGCTACGCGATCCTCGAGCACGTTGTTCCCGAAGACAGGATTCAGGCACTGCTCGCCGAATTCAACGATCAATATGCCCAATACCTGCGCGACCAGGAGTCGGCGGACTCCCTGGAGGTCGGCGGGCGTCGCTTCATGTTCCCGCTTCTGCTTTCCGGAGGTTTCGGCGACCCGCTCATCTACGCCAATCCTTTCGTCATTGCCTTGGTGCGCATGGTTCTCGACACCGATGCGATCCTCGAGGCCTTTGGCGCGATCACCTCCCTCAGCGCCGCGGAAGCCCAACACATCCACCGCGACGGTCCGCATCTCTTCAGTTCGGAAATCTCGACCCTGCTGCCAGCCCATGCGCTGACCTTCGCCTTGCCTCTGGTGGAGATGAACGACATCCACGGAACGACCGCCATCTGGCCCGGAAGCCATCGCTGGAAGAGCATGAACAATGAAGTCGCGCCGGAAGTTCCGACAATTCAGCCGGGTTCCTGTCTGCTTTGGGATTTTCGACTCTACCACCGCGGGACGGAAAATCGATCCGAGCGTCCACGCCCGATGGTCTATGCCACCTACGCAAGGCGCTGGTATCAGGATCCGGTCAATTTCATGAAGGAAGCGATGCAGCGGTTGGTCTTCGACCCAGGGTTCGTTCAAGGCGTTCCCGAGAACATCCGGCCGCTTTTCTCGCACGTTCGTTGAGGGACGCAGCCCGCAATCATGGACAAGCTGATCATCCTCGACGATGTCTTCGACGACGCCACGCGCAGCGCCATCGCCACGTTCGACTACGGCAAAGGCGAGCAATGGTACGACATCGGCGCCAGCCTGCTGCATGAGAAGATCCTGGATATTTGCCGCGAGCATTTCGATTTACGGAGCGCCGTCGGCTACGAAATGTGGCGCAACGCCTCAAATCCCGATTGGCACGTCGACAAGGACGAGAAGCTCTATAATGAGTCGGAGCGTTTCGAATTCCCGCTCTGCAGCGCCGTCTATTATGCGACGATCGAAGATCTGGTGGGCGGCGAGTTCTATACGGCCGACATGAGATGCCTACCCAGGACCAATCGGTTGCTCCTGTTTTCGCCCGGAATTCATCATGGCGTTTCCCCGTTCGTGGGAACGCGAATTGCCGTGAGCCTCAATCCCTGGAACAGGAAGGTCGAGCGGTAGCGCCAGCCGACGCGCGTGCGAATGCCGGTCATTCGTCGGCCGCGAACTTGAAGGCCACCGACAGCCGGGGCTCGAAGCAGACCCGCGAGGGAACGCCTCCGCGATGCAGGATGTGCCCCGAGAAGATCACGAGGCGGCCGGGCTTGGGCGCGACCGCATGGAACGGCTCTTCGTTTCGGTCGAAGAACACGATCTCGCCCTGCCAATCCCGGTTCCATTCGGCGTTCGCGAAATAGAGGGCCGTGACGCCGGGATTGATGTCCTGATGAGGACGCTGCAAGTCGCCGTACGGGTGGTTGTTGCAGTGAACCCGGGCCAGCGCCGCGTTTCTCCCTGGAAAGAGCGCATTGGTCTTGGCGACGACGGCGTCGCGCCAGACACGAAGCAACGGCAGCTGGTCGAGAGCCTCGAGTTCGAACTCATGCTTCCAATGGAGCTGGTCCTTGGTCTCGTTCGTGTCGTAGTCGCTCAGCGAGAACTGCAGCTTCCTCAGGATTTCATGAAGCACCCGGACCAAATCCGGCGCAAAGAGGCCGTCGACGATATGGATGGGATGCCCATCGATCCGGCGCTCACTGACAACAACCTCGCTGCGGCGGTTCAATCGACCGCTCCAATGCTTCGCATCACTCCAATCCCCCGCCTTTGGACGTCCGGATCCCGCAACATCCCGGTCTCCCCAAGGGAAGACAAGCCGGATGTTTTCATGAACGCCATCGACATCAGGTACAGTTCACCCAGCCACCCTCGACCAATTTCAAGACGGCGAGTTGCGGCAGGCATTGCAGGAAATGCAGAGCTTCCTTGAGAATATCCATCCTCGTCGGACTTCCGTCCGCCCGGTCGACGCCGTGCACCGCGTCGCTCCCGGCCAGCGCGTCCCAGGCGAACTTGGCCCACTCGTCGGGGGATTTGGCCCCTTGCCGAAGGGCAAGGAGGAAAAGCTGCTGGATCCGGGATACGGCCACCCCGCCTCCTGTGACGGGAGAGGCCAAAGCATGGATCCTGTCGTCCGTCAGGGAGCGGCGCAGGATCTCCGCATTCAGCCTCGAGCAAGCCGGCGCTGCTTCATCGATGCGCGCACGCGGTTGGGCCGGATGGACGATCTCCGCGTCGACCAGGACCATCAGGGCGCGCAGCACCTCTTCTTTGTCGAACTGAGCCGGCGAACATCCGTCGATCAACTCCTTCAAGCCCTTGGGACGGCACGGTTCTGCGCCGAGAGCATCGATGAGGTTCCGGAAAGGTGGCGCGCCGAATTCCAGAATTGCGACAGGCGTCCGAACCCTTCTCATTTTTGCCAGCGACGCGGGAACGCCCAGGACGAATTCGAGATCGAGGACAGGCCTCGACGAGGGGCGTGACCGACCGGGTTCATTTCGCTTTACGTAGACGTCGCCTTTCACGTGTCCGGACCGCAGAAAATCCCGCGCCGTCTCGCGCAGCCAGAGGTCGTCGATGGAGGCCAGGAGGTCCAGCGCCTCCGGGCCGAAGTTCAGTTCATCGAACTGATCCAGGAGCCTTTCGCTGCCGACGAACCGCAGCCCTGCTTCGCCCAACGCGGAGGCCGTTTCGGCAAAGAACGACGGTTTCCAATGTTCGTGGAGATACTCGTGCACGAGATAGTTGGGGTTGGCCGCCTCGATTCCGTCGAGCATCCGCCCCGCCCGCGACCCTTCAGCAAAGAAACGGCTGCCTGCCTTTTGCAGTACCGTAGCCAGCCCGAGGCCGGAGGCGAGCTTGTCGAAAACCGTACCCCCGGTGCCGCCTCTCTTCAGATTGAGTCGAAGAAGGTGCTGAAAAGGCGCGAGTTCGCCGAAGCCCGGCATGGCGATGGAACTCATGCAGAATATGCCGCCTTCGACCAGCTTGCGGCGCAACAACTCGACGATCGTCTTGCGGTTCGCGTCGGAAACCCAAGACCAGACACCCAGGGCGACCACGACATCGAACTGGGGCAGGTCGGGGCGTTCCAGAAGCTCCTCGAAGGAGGAGGCGAGCGCCTTCAACCCCGATCCGGAAGCCGCCGCGAGCGAATTCGCCGTCGCTGCGTGCGCGACGTTGATGTCCGTCCCCCAGTATTCGCCCGGACTGGCGGCCGCATGGATATTGAGCGAGATGCCGTTGCCGTAGCCAAGTTCGAGGTAGCGCAATGGGCGGGAAGCCGGAAACGGGACGGATCGGTTGAACGTGGCGAGCTGCAGACGCGATGGAGCACTCTCGGGGTAATAGACATGGGTATAGGGCGTTGCGGTGACGTATCCCTCGAACTCTTCGTCCATGCGATGTCTCGGATCCGTTGTCCGGTTTGGGCGAGCCCAATCGATGTGAGTCCCGAAGGTGGATTCCTGCAGCTTAACCGATATCGGCCGCAATCGGACCATCCTGCCTTAATTTGCATGTTTTGTGCAATTATATTCAAGCCGACGATGGCGCGTCTGGATCGGTCCGGAAATTGCGCAATCGTCATTGCCGTCGTGTAGACGGCAGGTCAGAAGTCATCGCCGCGGCGATCCGGCCGCCAGGGAGAAGCGCCATGAGTTCCACGTCTGATGCGGCCTCCGCACCGAACGGACCGCGACCGCGCCCCGATTTCGAGCGAATCGCGCTTTTGCTTCAGGGCGGTGGTGCGCTCGGCTCCTATCAGGCCGGCGCCTACCAGGCATTGGCCGAATGCAATCTCCATCCCGACTGGGTGGCCGGCATCTCGATCGGCGCCATCAACTGCGCGCTGATCGCCGGCAATGCGCCGGACCGGCGGGTCGAGAAGCTCCGCGCCTTCTGGGAGACCATCACCGCGCCGCCGCTCGGCATCCCCCATTTTGCGGGCCTTGAGATCAAGAACGACATGCAGCGCCAGATCGTGAACCAGTGGCGCGCCATGGGCACGCTGCTGTGGGGGGCACCCAGCTTCTTCAAGCCCCGCTTCCCGCCGCCGATGTTCACGCCGGCGGGCAATCCTGGCAACCTCGCCTACTACGACGTCACACCGCTCAAGGCGTTGCTCGAGCAGCTGGTGGACTTCGACCGCATCAACGCGGGTGAAATGCGCTTCAGCGTCGGTGCCACCAACGTCAGGACGGGTAACTTCGCCTACTTCGACAACAAGACACACAAGATCTGCGCACCGCATGTCATGGCCAGCGGCTCCCTGCCGCCGGGCTTTCCCGCCACCGAGATCGACGGCGAGTTCTACTGGGACGGCGGCGTCGTCTCCAACACGCCGCTGCAATGGGTGCTCGACGAACGGCCGCGCAACGACACGCTCGCCTTCCAGGTCGACCTGTGGAGCGCCCGCGGCGAGCTGCCGCGCGACATGATCGAGGTCGACGTGCGCCAGAAGGACATCCGCTATTCGAGCCGCACCCGCGCCGGCACCGACCAGTTCCGCAAGCTGCAGGCGGTGCGCCGCGCCGCCGCCAAGCTGCTGGCCGACATGCGGCCCGAGCTGCGCCAGACTGCTGAGGCCGAGATCCTCGCCCAGGAGGCGGACGCCAAGGTCTACAACATCATCCACCTGATCTATCACGCCAGGAACTACGAAGGCGCGTCGAAGGACTACGAGTTCTCGCGCCGGTCGATGGAGGAGCACTGGAAGTCCGGCTACGACGACATGGTCAACACGCTCCGCCATCCCGAGGTTCTGCAGCGCCCGCAAAGCGCCGACGGCGTGTTCACTTTCGATCTCGCCCGGCAGGGCCGCGAGCAGGAGACCAAGAAATGAAAATTGCCGATGTCCGCAAGAACGCCTTCGCGATGCCGCTCAACAACCCGGCATATCCGCGCGGGCCGTACAAGTTCTACAATCGCGAATTCGTCATCATCACCTACCGCACCGATCCCGAGATCCTGCGCGCGCTCGTGCCCGAGCCGCTCGAGGTGGTGGGCGACACGGTGAACTACGAGTTCATCCGCATGCCCGATTCGACGGGCTTCGGCGACTATACCGAGACCGGCCAGGTGATCCCGGTGCGCTACACCGGCAAGGACGGCAAGGTGCAGGAGGGCGGCTACGTGCACGCCATGTATCTCGACGACAATTCGCCGATCGCCGGGGGCCGCGAGATCTGGGGCTTCCCCAAGAAGCTCGCCACGCCCAGGATCGCCCACGAGAGCGAAACCCTCGTTTGCACGCTGCACTACGGCTCGGTGCTCTGCGTCAGCGCCACCATGGGCTACAAGCACCGCGAGATCGACCATGCGCCGCTGCTGAAGAGCCTGGCCAAGCCCGCCTTCATGATCAAGATCATGCCGCACGTCGACTGCACGCCGCGCATCTGCGAATTGGTGCGCTACTACTGCGAGGACGTCACCGTGAAGGGCGCGTGGACCGGCCCGGCCGCGCTGCAGCTCTTCGACCATGCCCAGTGCGACGTCGCCCGCCTGCCGGTGCGCGAGGTCGTTTCGGCCAGCCATTTCGTCACCGATCTCACCCTGGGCCTGGGCGAAGTCATGTTCGACTACCTGGCCAAGGACTGAACGCCCCTCCCCCCCTCAATCATCGACCATCGACCTGAAAGGAATATCCGCATGTCCCGTTTCGACGGAAGAGTTGCCATCGTCACCGGCGCCGCGAGCGGCATCGGCAAGGAAATCGCGCTGCGCCTCGCCGCCGAAGGCGGCATCCCGGTGATCGCCGACCTCAACCTCGATGCCGCCAACAAGACCGCGGCCGAGATCAAGGCCAAAGGAGGAGACGCCTTCGCCGTCGCCATGAACGTGACCGACGAGGCCGAGGTCGAGAAGGGCGTGGCCGACACCATCGCCAAGTACGGCAAGATCGACATCCTGGTCAGCAACGCCGGTATCCAGATCGTGAAGCCGATCGTCGATTTCCCCTTCGCCGACTGGAAGAAGCTTCTGTCGATCCATCTCGACGGCGCCTTCCTCACCACCAAGGCCTGCCTGAAGCACATGTACAAGGCCAAGTACGGCCGCGTGGTCTACATGGGCTCGGTCCATTCCAAGGAAGCTTCCAAGCTCAAGGCCCCCTACGTCACCGCCAAGCATGGCCTGATCGGCCTGTCGAAGGTGCTGGCCAAGGAAGGCGCCGAGTTCAACGTCTCGTCCAACGTCGTCTGCCCCGGCTTCGTGCGCACGCCGCTGGTCGAAAAGCAGATCCCCGAGCAGGCCGCGGAGCTAAAAATCTCCGAGGCCGATGTGATCAAGAACGTCATGCTGAAGGACACGATCGACGGCCAGTTCACCACGACCGACGACGTGGCCGATGCGGTGCTCTTCTACGCCGCCGCCAGGAACACGGTGCACAGCGGCCAGTCGGCCGTGGTCAGCCACGGCTGGTTCATGCAGTAAGGACGCCCCAGCCGGTCGTGCCTCGACGGATTGTCCGAGTGCTGCTGGCGGTGCTGCTCGCGCTGCCAGCCGCCTCCCGGGCGCAGGACAACGCCCAGAACGACGGCAACGATCCGCTGACGCCGAAGGCGGCGCTGCAGCTTCAGGACTATTTCCAGCCGTTCCTGAATGAGCGACTGGGCAGTGGCGCCAACCAGACGAATGTCCGAGGTGTCCTGCCGCACGATGCCCTCGGCATCCCGCAGTTCGCGCGCGCCTCGTTCCCCGCGGTGGCCAGCGCCTGGGGGCCGGCCGGTTCCGAAACCGGCATCGGCGATCTCACGGTCTTCGATGTCCCGGTCTTCACCGTGAACGGCGTGAAATTCGGCGTCGGCCCGCTCGCGGTGGCGCCCACCGCGACCAGCGTCGCTCTCGGCGACCGCAAATGGCAGATCGGTGCCGAGGGAATCGCCAGCGCACGGCACGCCTGGGGACTGACGGCCGGCCTCGCCTCCTACCAGCAATCCATCGACCGGCAGTCGCAGTCGCTCACCTTCCAACCCCTGCTCTTCTACAACCTCGACGACGGCTACTACCTGCGCTCGAGCGGCACCGTGTCGTTCGATCTCGCCCATCGCACGACGGTCGTGCCGGTGGGAATTGGCCTCGGCCGCGTGATCCCGCTGCCCAGCGGCCGGATCCTCAACTTCTTCGTCGAACCGCAATACTCCGTGATCCGCGCCGGCGATGGCGTGCCGACGTTCCAGCTCTATGCCGGCTTCAACATCCAGTTTCCGCTCGGCGGCGGAAGCCGCTGACGGCGCGACGCGGGCAAACTCCCTGCCCACGTCCCGGCCAAGTCCCTCATGCTTTTTCACGGCCTGCAAGGCCGTCCGATGCCGTGTTTTCACGGCCTTCTCGCATTATTTGTGGACGCCTGAATGTAACGC
>JAUXST010000317.1 GCA_030679805.1 Reyranella sp.
CGCCCCAGCCTCGAGACCGATGACTATGAAAAAGCTCCTTCTCCTGACAGTCTGCGCGCTGCTGCTCGCCGCCGGCACGCAAGCCGGCGCACAGTCGCCGCCGTCGACCACCTGCACCGGCTCGCTCAAACCTGCGATCGAGTTGAATCTCTACTTCGGCCGCGACATCGAGGCCGGCGGCGAGGTGAGCGAGGCGCAATGGGCCGAGTTCATGGCGGCCGAAGTGACGCCGCGCTTTCCCGACGGGCTGAGTGTCCTCAACGTCGTCGGACAGTCGCGCAACTCCAAGAACCAGACGTTGCGGGAGCGCACCAAGCTGCTGATTGTCGTCGTGTTCGACGCGCCAGCGCATCAGGCCAGGGTCGACGCGATCGTCCAGTCCTACAAGAAGCGCTTCGGCCAGGACGGCGTCTTTCGCACCGAAAAGGCGGTCTGCGCCGGAGTCTAGTCGTCTTCGAAGCGACCTGCCGCGCCGTGGAGACAATGCGCTGAAGGGGAGGGTCCGATCGTGGACCATGCCAATACTGTCATTCATCCGCCGATCGCGTGGGCGCTCGCAGTTGTCGCTGGTCTCGGTGTCGACAGGCTCTACCCATTGGCGTTTGTCCCGCCGTCTGTGCCCGGCATCTGGGGCGGCGCCGCCATATTCGCCGTAGGCTTCGCGACGGCGATTTGGGCGATCGCAACGATCCGCGGGGCGGGCAGCCGGATCGAGACCAACAAACCAACGACAGCGATCGTTGCCAGCGGACCCTATCGTTTCACGCGTAATCCCATCTATGTCGGCATGTTCCTGGGCCAGATCGGCCTCGCCATCGGTGTCAACAGCCTGTGGCTTCTTGCTGCGCTAGTGCCTTTCTATCTTGTCATCCGCTACGGCGTGGTCGCCCGCGAGGAGATCTATCTCGAACGCAAGTTTGGCGAAGTCTATCTCGTCTACAAGGCCCACGTTCGCCGCTGGCTATAGCTCGCGTCCAGCCGACCGGCGCGGCGTCTTCCGAGCCGAACAGGCGTCGGCGCCGACGTTCAGGCGGCCGGCCTCAAGCGATCGCGGGCCGGAATCGCTTCAGGGCGATAACCGCCAAGCCGACGATGATCACCAGGACGGCGCCCTGTGCCGCCAGGAACGGCGGCTCGGATTGGGTCGGTGCGAGCGGCTTCAGGAAGGTGAGCTTCTGGAAGGCTTGCACGACGCCCACGACGGAATTGAGATAGAGCGCGAAGGCGGCGCCGGCGATGTAGATCCAGCGCCAGGGTCCGGCCAGATGGTAGTGATAAAGCGCCAGCAGGACCGGTGTCAGTACGGCGAGGGACACGACGCCGAAGATGACCGGCGGCCCGATCTTGAGATTGGGAAAGAAGAAGCCGGTCACGCTGGTGGCGACCGTGGTCAGCAGGAACGTCGCGGTCAATCCTGTGGGGAGCCGCGAGCCCACCATGGCGAACAGGCAGACGACGCCCGTTGCGATTCCGATCAGGCTCAGCACGACATGCAAGGTCGTGAAGGTCGACAGCGACATTCCCAGGATCATGACAAACTCTCCCTCAGCTACGCTTCACCATTGCCGGCGTGAGATGTTTTAGCGTCGGCGCACCGAGCTGCAACATGGCGGCGCGGGTTTCCTGCAGCAACAGCCCCAGCACGCGTTCGACGCCCGGCTGCCCGAAGGCGCCGAGCCCCCAAAGATAGGGCCGGCCGATGCAGACGCCGCGCGCGCCCATCGCCAGCGCCTGCGCAATGTCCGTGCCACGCCGGAAGCCCGAATCGACCAGCACGGGAATGCGGCCGTCCACCACCTCGAGGATCTCGGGCAGGACCTCGATCGTCGAGCTGCCGTTGTCTTCGGCGCGGCCACCGTGGTTCGACACCACGATGCCGTCGAGACCGTTGTCGACCGCGAGGAGGGCATCCTCCGGCGTCAGCAGGCCTTTGACGACGATCCGCGTCTTCACCGTATCGCGCAGGCGCTTCAGAAATTCCCAGGTGAGGTTGGTGGCGCCCGTGTTGTTGATGCCAGAAATATCGAGTCCGCTGAAGTTGGGCTTGCGCTCGACGTAGCTTTTCAGTCCCAGCCCATGGCACGACGCGCAGGTTCGCGGATCGGTGCGCCACAGCCTCGTCAGCGTCTCCCAGTTCTGCCGCGCCAGCACGTCGACCGTCACGACGATGGTCTCGACGCCGGCCTTCTCGGCGCGGCGGGCGAGCGCGTCGCCCAGTTCCCACTTGTTGGTCGGGTAGAGCTGGAACCAGATCGGCTGGCCGCGCGCCGCAATCGCGTCCTCGATCGAGGTGGTGGCCACCGTCGACAGCATCTGCAGATGGTTGCCGGTGCGCGCGGCACGGGCGACGGCAAGCTCGCCGTCCTCGTGGAAGGCGCGGTTGGAGGCGGTGGGCGCGATCACGATCGGGTTGGCGTAGGTGCGGCCGAACAGTTCCATGCGGAGGTCGAGCTTGCTCACGTCGATGAGACGCCGCGGCCGGAGCTGGAACTTCTGGAAGCCGTCGCGGTTGGCGCGCAGCGTCGCCTCGCCGTCGATGCCGGTCGCCATGTAGCCGTAGTGCGCCGGCGGCACGGTCTTCTGCATCGCCGGCTCGAAGTCGAAGACGTTGAGCGCTTCCTGCGGCGAGGAGATCACCTTGTCAGGGAAGTGTGTGGCCTGCGCCAACGCCTCGCCGGTGGCCAAGAGCGGACTGGCAGCCAGAAATTGCAGGAGACGCCGGCGATTGACAGTTCGATCGATTGGCGACGACGGCATATCTTCGATATCTCCCCCCGGCATCGGGCCGCAGTGGCGGGCCGTCGTCAAGACCGCAGGTGTGAATGTTCAGGCGACCGCAATTGTGTAGATACGCCGTATGCAACCATTGTGGTCCATGCCACCGCCTGCCTACAGTTCGGTTGCCGATGTGGCGAGGCAAATGGGAGGGCCCAATGACCGACGACGACAGGCAACGTCTCATCGAAGAGGAACTCTTCAGGAAGAAGGTCCTCAACGCCATCGCCGAGACGGAGAACTCGTACAAAGGCTTGGGCGCACGCATCTGGAGCATCGCAAACTCCGAAATCGTAAAAGGCGCTCTGCTATCTGTCGTGGCGATCTTGCTGACGTACTGGATTCAGCACAACGAAGCCGACCGCCTCGCAAGCAAACAGAAAGAAGAGCGCGCGGTGCAGGCACAGGCGGAGGCGGCCGAAAAGCAGCGGCTGCAGGCGAGCCTTCGGATCGAAAAGGAAGTGAAGTATGTGACGTCCATCATGGAGTACATCGACCAACCGGGACCCAAGCTCACGCTTATCGTCGGCATGGCGAGCCGCCTCGTCGCGGCGGAAGAGATGTCGCCGGAAATCGAAGTGCTCCTGAAAGGCGTTGTCGCACAGTACGTGGAGGACCCAACGAAAGGCGGCAAGGCTGCTGCCCAGCAAGCGGTGCGAGCGATCGACTCGGCCACCCGCCAGCAGACACAAGCTGTGCTACTGACCTCGACGGAAGCTGTGGCGCTCCCGCAAGTACCGCAGACCCAGGCGCCTTCGCCGGACGCACTATGCAAAGGCAGGAGAGCGGGGAGTTCGCCGGCGCGTGTCTACATCCAGTATTCGACGCACGGGGCGGTCCAGGCGTCGCTCGTGCGAGTGGCCCTCGATAAGGCCTGCTTTCTGGCACCGGGTATCGAGGATGTGACGGGCAAGGCGACCTCACCGAAGACAACGGAAGTGCGGATGTTCTCCAAGGACGGTGACACGTTGAACGAGGCGGCGCAGATCAAGGCCTTGATCGAGGAGGCGGTGCCGTCGCTGGAAGGCAAGGTTCAGCTGACTTACGTCAATCCCACATGGGCGAAAGCGCCTCTGCCGCGGCGCTTGTATGAAGTCTGGTTCGGGACGGAGGAGTAGAAGATCCCGGCCATTGACAGGTAAAGCGGATTTGTATAGGAATTAGACGGCCAACGGAGAGAGCAGGAAGCGGTTCCCTCGTTGACCCTGTTTTATTGATAGGAAATTGAGGAGACGTCGCCCAGAAATATCCAGGGTAGCCGGACAGGCCGAGTCCGATGCTGCAGTCGGATAGTCGAGGCGGATCAAGGCATTGACCGTCCTATTCCGTGTCGCCGATCGACTCAACTTCAGAAGGCCAGGAATCCGCTGAAGGCGTGCCAGTCCAGCGATGACCTACTGCCGCTCGGCCCAGCCGATCATCTTGCCGATGAAGGCATCGCAGGCATCCATCTGCGAGCGGGCGACGAACTCGTTGGGCTGGTGGGCCTGCGAGATGTCGCCGGGGCCGCAGATCACGGTCGGGATGCCGTGGCCGCGGAAGATGCCGGCCTCGGTGCCGTAGGGCACGGCGTAGGTACGGTTGCCGCCGGTCCATTGCAGGGCGAGCTTGGCCGCTTCCTCGTTCTCCTCGGGTTTCAGGCCGGGCACAAAGGAGCGGCGCTGGAGCGTGATGTTGGCGTCGGGATGCTTGGCCTTCATCTTGGGCAGCAGCAATTCGGCGACATATTTCTCGGCCCGGCGCTGCACTTCCCCGGCATCGTCGCCGGGCAGCGTGCGGTAGCCCCAGCGCAGCGTGCATTCGCGGGCCAGGATGTTGCCCGCGGTGCCGCCGCTCACGATGCCGACGTTGATCGTGGTGTGGCCGGGCACGGTGTCGATGTCGGTGCGCTTCCTCTGCGCCAGCTCGACCTGCAGCTCGTTCAGCCAATGGATGAAGTCGCCGGCGAAATGGATGGCGCTGACGCCGAGGTGGGTCATCGAGGAATGGGCTTCGACGCCGGTGAAGATGGCGACGTGGCCGCCGCCGGCATTCTGGGCGTTGACGACGCCCATCATCGTGGGCTCGCCCACGATCACCGCCTGCGGACGCGGCACGTTGCCCATCAGCTTCTCGGCCAGAGAATGGGCGCCCAGGCAGCCGATCTCCTCGTCGTAGCTGAAGGCGAAATGCATCGGCACCTTCAGGCGCGCACGCTGGAGCGCGGGGACGTGCGACAGGCAGGTGGCGATAAAGCCCTTCATGTCGCAGGTGCCGCGGCCGTAGAGGTTGCCGTCGGGCTTATCGCTGAGCGTGAAGGGATCGGTGTCCCAGGCCTGGCCGTCGACCGGCACGACGTCGGTATGACCCGACAGGACGATGCCGCCCGGCGCGTCGGGGCCGATCGAGGCGTAGAGGTTGGCCTTGGTGCCTTGCTCGTTGGGGACCAGGGTGCTCTCGACCCCGTGCTCGCCGAGGTAGCCTTGGATGTACTGGATAAGCTCCAGGTTGGAGTTGCGCGAGGTGGTGTCGAACGCCACCAAGCGCTGAAGCATGTCGATGGAACTGGGGGCGGAACCGGCGGTGGGGGAACTCATGGCGGTAGCCTCGCATGCCGCGTGCCGCGACGCCAAGAGCCTGATATCGCTTGCGAAATTCGGGGGTTGTTTGACACCCCCGGAACCCCCGGCTAGAACCGCCTCGCATCCGTCGTGGTTATGGTCGCCGGGGTCTAAACGGGCTGCGGAGGGGTGGCCGAGTGGCCGAAGGCGGCGGTTTGCTAAACCGTTATAGGGGGTAAACCCCTATCGTGGGTTCGAATCCCATCCCCTCCGCCATTATCCGAAGGTCGGGACATGGCATCAAGCGATGCAGCACTCGACTGGCTGGTCGAGCTTTCGGCAAACATCCCGGGCTGGCGGGAAGGCGAGGCGGCTAGGGCCGTCGCCGCCGCCGCCTACAATCTGGCGCCGGGGCCGACCATCGTCGAAGTTGGTGTCTTCATGGGGCGCAGCACGTTTCTGATGGCGGGCGCGCGGCGTCTGCAGGGAAGCGGCCACGTCCATTGCGTCGATCCGTTCGACTGCTCCGGCGATCCAGCCTCGATTCCCCACTACGTGGGTATCCTCCGGAAGTTTCGCGGCCAGACACTCGAGCAGGTTTTTCGATCGCAGGTGAAGCACTTCAAGCTCGAAGGCACCGTCACTGTCCACAAAGGGACCTCGCGCCAGATCGCGGCGGGATGGGACAAGCCAATCGATCTCCTGCTGCTCGACGCCGATCATTCACCCGACGGCGCGCGGGAAGCCTTTGAAAGCTGGATGCCCTTCGTCAAACAGGGCGGGATCGTCGTCCTCGATAATACGGACGAACGGGTTTACGAGCCGTTGCACGATGGCAATTACCGGATTGCCAAGGAGCGCCTCAAGCCTCCCCATTTCGAGAACATCTACCGTGTCGGGAACACGACATTTGCGACCGTGGCATTGCCGCACGGCCGTTCTTAGCGGCTTCGCATTCGCTACCTGAAATCTTCCGGTCGCAGCTCGATCGGAGTGCCGTGCGGCGTGCGGTCGGCGGCGTGATCCCAGGCGTCGTGGTAGCGGGCCAGGGTCGCGGCGTCGGCGACGCCCTTTTCCGCGACGAGGCGTTCGAGGGCGTTGAGCCAGTGGCGGTAGTATGTCTCGCCGGTGTCGGGATCGCCGGCCGCCTGCGCCCGCTTGATCTCGGCGCCGAGCGTCGCCGCCCATTCCGGCCAGGTGAACAGGCCGCGGGCATGGAGCGCGAGCGCCATGGCGAAGGCCTGCGCCTCCCACGGCTCGCGAAACACCGGACCTTCAGCATCGCAGGGAATGCCCGGAACGGGGATTGTCTGCCGGTCCATCACGCCAGCTCGAGATAAGGCTCGAAGGCGTCGATCGAGATCTTCAGGGTCGGATCGGCATCCGCTCCCCAGATCTCGCAGCCGTCGAACACGACCGTGTAGAGCCACTGCGGATCGTCGCCGCGATCGGTCGCGACCGAATCGGGAAAGGCGTGGCAGCCGTGGATCAGCTCGACCGTGCCGAGCTTGTCGCGCGCGTAACGCGGCAGGCGGGTGTGTGTCTGCGGATGGATGTTCATGGTGCGGACGCGGTCGCCCGGCTTGAAGCGGGCGGGGGCCTGCTGCTGGCGGAAGAAGGAGCTGCGCGTCATGCCTGCCTGCACGACGTCGGCCGTGAGCTTGCGCGGCAGGGGCTTGGCCGGCCGAAGCGCGTGGCCGGCGGCGATCTCGTCGGCCGCGACGAAGCCGCGCTCGATCAGGTTCTTCTGCATGCCCAGCGCCCAGCGCCAGTAGTAGGAGGCGGCGAGATAGGTTTGCGGCGGCAAGGCCTCCTGGGAAAAACGGGAATCGTCGATGTGCCACGCGCCGGCATATCCAAGGGCTCGTTGCATGGCGAGCACGCGGCCTTCCCATCTTTCGTGGAACGGCGGTTCGTTCGCTTCGACTTCGACCTTGCCGAAGCCGTCCATGCCGCCCATGTCGTGAATGCCGTTCATCGCGGCATCTCCGCCGGCGATCGGGCAAGACCGGTGCCGATCATCGAGTCGCGGGTGACGAGGTCGGCGAGACGTTCCTCACTCCAGCCTTCGGTGCCCGCGGGCCGCGTCGGCAGCACGAGGAAGCGCGTCTCGGCGGTCGAGTCCCATACGCGTATTTCGGTTTCCTTCGGCAGGCTAACACCGAAGTCGGCCAGGACGCCGCGAGGGTCCTTGACCGCCCGCGAGCGATAGGGCGCCGACTTGTACCAGACCGGCGGTAGGCCGAGGACTTCCCACGGATAGCAGGAGCACAGTGTGCACACGACCATGTTATGGCGACCGGATGTGTTCTCGACCGCGACCAGATGGTCACCTACGGGGCTGACATGGCCGAGCGTTGCGACCGCCGCGGTCGCGTCCTTCAGCAACGCCTGCTTGAAGGCCGGATCGGTCCATGCCCTGGCGACGACGGCCGCGCCGTTGCGCGGGCCGACCTTGGTCTCATAGGCCTCGACGATGGCATCGAGGGCCGCCGGGTCGACGTAGCCTTTCTCGGTCAGGATCGTTTCCAGGGCGCGTACGCGCAACTGTGTCTCCGACAGCTCCGAGCCGTGCTCGTGGTGAGGGTCGTGATCGTGGTCGGCCATGGGTATCGGGCTCCGGCGGAAATGAGGGGAACTATCGTAGCCGAGGTGGCCGGGCCGACCAAGGCTCTCGACTCGGGCGCCTTACTTGAAGCGATAGCGAAAATCGCAATAGGGCGCACCCTGCATGATGGTCTGGGTGCGCCTGAACTCGACGTCCGGGCCACCGACATCGGCGATATGAAAATCGGAGTCGCACAGCAGGATGCCACCCAGCTCAGGCTCGCCAAGCGCCTTGAAGAAGTCGGCGTACTTGCAGTGCGTGACATTGTATTCGCGCACCGATCCATCGTCCTTGAGCATGTCGCGTTCGACCGCATCGCCGATGCGTGGGCGCATGTCCTCGGCCCAGACCGCATCCCATTTCTCACGCGGCGTGCCCTGCTTGGCCTCGCCGATGCGGTGATAGAGATCACGTGCCCATCGGCGCAACGCATCGCCCACGATCTTGTCGGCCCTCGCCGGGCCGATTTCCGAGCGCAGCGATCGCAGTACCGGCACGATGACATCGGCCTGCAGCTTGACTTCATCCAGCAGGGACAGATTTGCAGGGGAGGACATTGGTCGATCTCCGTTCAATTCTCGGGAGGAGCATAGATGGATCGCCCCGATCAGGTAACACGGCAGGCGATACACGGCTTGAGGCACGCTCGAACCTGAACCGCGGCGCCCTCATTCACCCAGCCGTTTCGCCCGCCAATCCCACGGCATGTCGAAGGTGCCGGCCCACAGGCCTCGTCGCGCCTCACGCGCCTCGTCCTCCTCCGGCGCGTAGTCGCTGCTGTGTCGCGTG
>JAUXST010000322.1 GCA_030679805.1 Reyranella sp.
TGAATTCCGAGCCGATGAAGGCCGGCAAGGGCAAGGGCTATGCGATGGACAAGGCCGGCCGCAAGCTGGTGTTCACCGTGGACAAACCCGGCAATCCGCTGATCGTCACCATCTACGACCGCTGGGGGCTGTGATGAGAATGCACATCAAGCTGGGACTGCTCGTCGCGGCACTCCTGTCCCTGGCATCAGTGGCCTATGCGACAGTAGGGACGCCGATCCAAGGCACACCTGTGGGTCTTGAGCACGATCCGGAAGGCATCGCCGTTCCCGGCGGCAAGACCGACGCCAAGGGCAACGCCACTTTCGCCATGCTGAAGCCCGGCCGCTACACCGTCTTCGTGCCCGATCGTTCCAAGTTCAAGGGACTGGTCGTCATCCTCGTCGTCAGCGTGAACGACTTGCCGGTGGTGACTTCCGAGCCGATGAAGGCCGGTACGGGCAAGGGCTATGCGATGGACAAGGCCGGCCGCAAGCTGGTGTTCACCGTCGACAAGCCCGGCAATGCGCTGGTCGTCACGGTCGTCGACCGCGGGGGCTGACCGACAGCTCAGTTTCGTCGGACCCCCTCCGGCGCTATGCGCCACCTCCCCCGTCGCGCCTGCGAAGGCGCTGAGACGGGGGAGGAGTTTGATCTTCTTCTCTGCCCCCGCGTAGCGGGGGAAGTGCCCCGTTCTCACGGGGCGAAGGGGGTCATGTCATGCTCTTCAACCGAGCGGTTTCAGGGCGGTGCGCAAATTCTCCGGGGAGACCTGCATCAGCCCGCCGAACGGCAGGCCGAGCTCCAGGATCAGGTAGATCGCCGCCGACGCCGAGAGGATGCAGAGGCCGAGCACGGCGAAGAGCGTGGGATTGGGCGGCGAGGACATGCTGAAGACGGCGAAGATGAACATGAGCCAGATCACCAGCACGATGATGAAGGTGTTGGAGATCGAATCGCCGGGTTGGGACATCAGGTTGAGCTGGGTCTGGTCGAGGTCGGTGCTGACCTGCAGGGCACGCGCCTGGATGGAGGCCTGGACCTTGTTGGCCGGTGTCAGCTCGCGCAGCATGTAGAGCACCGATGCGCCATGGCCTTTCTCGGCGCTGGCCGGCTGCGGGGGAGTGTCGGCCTGCCAGATCGAGTCGATCAGCGGGCCGACCTCGATCCTGAGCGCCGCGCGCAGCGGTTTGGCCTCGGGGCCGTATTCGCCGAGCAGCTTGTCCAGTTCGGTGATGTCGGCCGTCATGCGGCTGACGTAGCCGCTGGTGCGCTCGAAGGAGGTGCGCGTCGAGGCGAACAGCAACGCCAGCACCAGCGCCGACATGGTGGCGATCAGGGCGACGGCCAGCTTGATCACGTCCTTGGAATCGCCCGTGAGGTGATGCTCCGGCAGCTTCTTGCGCAGGAAGGCGCCCGCGGCGGCGCTGGCGATGATGAGCGCGAAGGCAATGCCGGCTTGCTGGATGGGATTCACGGAGGGCCTCGAATCGGGGGAGGGAAAATCAGGGGGAAGGGCGTCGCGGGCCCGGGTCACATGCGGTGGGCCGGCAGCAGGCGCCAGCCGAAGAATTTGAACAGGGGGCGCTGGTTGCCATGGACCTCGGCGTAGCGCGGCAGCCTCCAGGGCGGCTTGACGACGAACCCGGAGGACAAGACCCGCTGCCCGCGGTCCAGCCACCACACGGCGAGGAGGTCGCGGCCGTGCCCGGAGCCGACCCAAAACACCAGCCGGCCGGTCCGGAGATAACGATGGCCCGCGCGCTTGCCGGGGCTGATCATGCGGGGGGAGTGATCGCCGCTCATATTGCAGTGGAATGTACAATAGTTGGCGGATTCTGGCGACAGTCGATCCACAGGCCCTGCAATTACCGCTGCACTCGGCCGGAGGGAACCCCTGTCCGGCCGCCGGCGTTGACGAGGTGCCGGGGCCGCGAGTCCCCGGTAGCTCCCCTCGATGTCACCCGAAGCACATCTCCCCGCAGCGGGGGGCATCGGGGCGGAGCGCCCTAAATGTAGTCGGCTTCGACCGACGCTCCGGGCCTCGGCGGCAGCCGCGCCCAGCGCTCGGGATGCAGCTCCGGATATTCAATCCAGGGCCCGGTTTCGACGAAGCCGAGGTCGAGGCGGCCGACGTCGCTGGTCCAGTAGCCGAAGCTGCGGCGGTTGGCGTCGAACAGCCAGGCGCCGACCACGACCTCGCGGACGACATGGCCCTCCAGGCCCGGGCAGTAGAGCAGCAGCGGTCCCTCGTCCTTGGGCGCCGTCGCCATCGGCTGCCAGGCAACGGCCGCGATCTGGCGCAGCCGCTCGATCTCCGCCGCCGCCCGCCCCAGAAGATCGCCCTCGCGGTCGCCGCCCTTGGCGCGCAGCTCCTCGACTATGTCCGTCATCTCAGCTCCGCCGCCGTTTCCTCTCGGCGGCAGACTACACGGAAATCCCAGTGTTGCGCGGGAGCTTCTGCTCGTAGGCCATGGTCGTGACCAGCCCGCGTGGATCGGTGACGGTCGCGAGTTTGTTGAAGATCGGGTCGTAGGTAGTAAGTCGGCGTATGCCGGTGCTGGAAAAATGCCCGCAAACAAAATTTCTTGAACTGAAGTTTGCAAATTCAGCAGCATATGGAGTATATTTCCTTTAGGCTGGCACTTGGCATGTAAATGCGGCCGCCGGCCTTTTCATTCCGGCAAAGACCTGCCCGCGGTCGCCCGCGGGTTCGCGTCCCAGAGCGCAAGGTCGCCGCCGTGGGTCCTGACCCATGGACAGACAAAACAACAAGCCCGCCTTCCCGCCTTCCCGACGGCCGTCGCGGAGGCAACAACGTCGCCGGTCCACCGGCGCGCCGGGCACGTTCGAACCGACGGCCGCAACGAAGGAACGAAACGACGTCCGTTACTCGAAGGACGGACAGTCTGGGCCCAGCTCGGGGCCCAACACACGAGGCGTTTTGGTGGGCCCACCGGGTCCGCGGAAAGGTTGGATTTGCTGGCTCTTCGGTGGTTGGAGAGCCGAATTTCTGCGTATCGGATTGGGCCCTTTTCACAAAGTTGGGCCCACGCAAGGGAAGTGGATGTGTAGCCCCAAGTCGCACGCGTTTTCGGAATCGCACGGCGCTTTCGGAAAAGGCCTTCGAGCCTATGATGGCAGCTCGTGGCCTCGGCCGCTGTTGCGGACGATCTCGCTCAGGTGTCCACAATTAACCCGATCACCGCCACGTAATGCACCGCCGCCGCCACCAGCACGAAACCGTGCCAGATCGCGTTCTGGTACGGCAGCCGCTGCCACAGATGGAACACGACGCCCGCCGTGTAAACGATCCCGCCCAGCGCCAGGAGGCCCAATGTGCGGCCATCGAGCGCTGAGGCGAACGGCCCGACCGCGGCAAGCCCGATCCAGCCTAACGCGAGGTAGAGAACGACCGAGATCGCCTCGATCCGCCGCGGCTGCCAGAGCTTGAGCGCAATGCCCGCGGTCGCGACCGCCCAGACGACGGCGGTGAGGCTCGCCGCCCAGCCGTTGGCCAGACGCACGGTGAAGGGGGTGTAGGTGCCGGCGATCATGGCGAAGATCGCGGCGTGATCGAAGCGCCGCAGCCATTCGCGCCGGCCGCTGGTGTGGAAGACGTTGTAGGCCGCCGAGCAGCCCAGCATGGCCAGCAGGCCCGCAGCGTAGATCAGGACGGGCCCGAGTTCGCCCGGCCCGCCGTCGATCGCCGTCACGAGCGCGAGGACGATCGCGCCGATCGCTCCCAAGCCGATACCGAGCGCATGGACGATGCGGTCGGCGGCCTGTTCGGGGGTCATCCCTGGTCGAGGAAGCTCCGCAGCATGCGCGACCGGCTGGGGTGCTTCAGCTTGCGCAGCGCCTTGGCCTCGATCTGGCGGATGCGCTCGCGGGTGACTGAGAACTGCTGGCCGACCTCTTCCAGCGTGTGGTCGGTGTTCATGCCGATGCCGAAGCGCATGCGCAGCACGCGCTCCTCGCGCGGCGTCAGTGTCGCCAGTACCCGTGTCGTGCTCTCGCGCAGGTTGCCTTGGATGGCGGCCTCGAGCGGAATCACGGCGTTCTTGTCCTCGATGAAGTCGCCGAGATGCGAATCCTCCTCGTCGCCGATCGGCGTCTCGAGGCTGATCGGCTCCTTGGCGATCTTCAGGACCTTGCGCACCTTCTCGAGCGGCATGCCGAGCTTCTCGGCCAGCTCCTCGGGCTGCGGTTCGCGGCCGATCTCGTGCAGCATCTGGCGGCTGGTCCGGACCAGCTTGTTGATGGTCTCGATCATGTGCACCGGGATGCGGATGGTGCGTGCCTGGTCGGCGATCGATCGCGTGATGGCCTGGCGGATCCACCACGTGGCGTAGGTCGAGAACTTGTAGCCGCGGCGGTACTCGAACTTGTCGACCGCCTTC
>JAUXST010000328.1 GCA_030679805.1 Reyranella sp.
TGGGCACTCCCACTGGCCTGGAAATCCAATGTGAGGCGTCCGTGCCACCGGGACTCCCCCCGGCGTGCCCCAAAGGCTCTTCAGAGAGCGCTGCGCCTTGGCATGGTCCTGACCATGCCGTCGACCGTGAGAACGAGACCCAAAACAGCAAACAATGCCGACGGCGAACGTCGGCGCGGGCGACCGGTTTGTGACGCTGCCCCGGACAGGTTTCCGGACAGAACGCGTTACATTCAGGCGTCCACAAATAATGCGAGAAAGCCGTGAAAACACGGCATCGAACGGCCTTGCAGGCCGTGAAAAAGCCCCTGGGACTTGGCCAGGGACTTGAGGCAGGACGCGGGCAGGGAGTTTGCCCGCGTCACGGCGCCGCCGCAGATGCCCCCGAAGACTTCCTAGCGGTCGAGCCAGACATCCTCGAAGCGCCAGCCGTTGTAGATGCTGTTGGAGTGGATGGTCACGCCCTTGACGTAGGGTTGCCAGCAGCCCGCCGCCTTGCCGTTCGAGATGATCGGCCGGGCGATATCCTCCTGCAGCTTGGCGTCGATCTCCCACACCATCTTCTCGCGTTTCTTCTGGTCGGTCTCGCGTGACTGCGCCTCGAACAGCTTGGTCATTTCGGGATTGCAGTAGTTGTTGTAGTTGCGCAGCGAGCCGCAGGCATAGCCCTCGAAGAAGGTGACGTCAGGATCGTCGACCGCCGAACCGGTGAGGTTCAGCGCCACCACGTAGTCCTTCTTGAACACGCGGTTGTAGTAGACGCTGGTGTCGATCACCTCGAGTTCGGCATCGATATAGATCTGCTTGAGCTGGTCGAGCAGGATCACCGCCGGGTCGCGGAAGGTGGCGATGTTGCGCGTACTGACCTTGAGTTTCAGCAGCTTGTCGGGGCCGTACCCCGCCTGCTTCATCAGCGCGCGCGCCTCCTCGCGGCTCTTGGCGACGTCACCGTAGCCGATGATGGTCTTCAACTTCTCCGGCGGCAGGCCCCACACGCCGTCCGGTGGTGCCAGCATGGCGCCGCCCATCGTGCTTTGGCCCTCGCTCAGGATGTCGATGAAGGCCTGCCGGTCGAGCGTCAGCGCCATGGCGCGCCGGATCTTCGGATTATCGAACGGTGGCGCTTCGCGGTTGACGATCAGGTTGGTGCTGACGCCGGTGGCGCGCATGGTGCATTGCGCCTGCGGCGCGTCCTTCTTGATGTTTTTCAGGAGTGGGACCGTGACGTCGGTCGGGAACGTCATGTCGAACTTGCCGGCGGTGAACGCCAGCATGCGGGTCGACCGGTCGGCAATGATGGCGAACTCGATGCCGTCGAGATAGGGTCGCCCCTTCTTCCAGTAGTCGGGGTTCTTCACCAGCTTGATGCTCTCCTTCATCTTGAATTCGGCGAACTTGAACGGACCCGTGCCGATCGGGTGGCGGCGCATATCGGCCGTGGGAATATGGCAGGGATAGATCGGCGAATAGCCCGATGCGAGGAGCGCCAGCAGGGCAGGTTGCGGGTGCTTGAGTTGGAAGGAGACGTCGAAGTCGCCGTCGGCCGTCACTTTCGCGACGTTGCTGTACCAGGCCGAGCGCGGATTGCGCCTGAGCTTGTCGGTACCGAGCAGCAGCTCGAACGTGCATTGCACGTCCTTGGCCGTGAACGGCTTGCCGTCATGCCATTTCACGCCCTGGCGGAGCTTGAAGGATAGTCTCGTGCCGTCGCCGCTCCACGACCAGCTCGCGGCGAGGTCGGGCACGATCGACTCGAAGCTGTTCTTGGCCACGTTCTGGTCGAACATGACCAGGTTGTTGAAGACGCTCATGAACGGCACCGCCGTCGAGACGGTCGCCTCCTCGTGGATCGAAGCGCTGGGTGGCGTATCCATATGCTGGATCTTCAGGATGCCGCCGGATTTCTGTGCCCGGGCGGGGCCAGCCGCTGCAATCGTCAATGCCACCACGCTCACCAACGCAAAACACGCCAACGCGAAGCAATCGGTTCGGCTTTTCATGGTGCGTCCTCCCAGAGACGTATGTCCGTGACGGGCGGCGCGCTGTCCGCTTGTGCTGCGGCTTGCTGCGCGCGGCCTTGGCTTGTGCTTGGTCTCGACCTCTTCTCGATTGAAAGTGGAAAAGCCTAGCGCCGTTCCGGCGGCGGGGCCAGCCACCCCCGAGCTGCGGTATTGGCCCGATTGAAGAGATGCCGGAGGCAGGGTAAGCACGCGGGCCGTACGGTACCGGCGATCACGAGTAAGAGTTTTCATGAAACGCAAGACCAGCAAGGCATTCGTCTATCTCGGCGCCTCCGGCGTTCACGGCATCGGCTGTTTCGCCGACCAAGGCATCAAGAAAGGAGAGATCGTCCGCGTCTGGGACGGCGAGGACAGCCGTTGGGTCTCGACCCGGCAGGTCGACGCCTCGCGCCATGCCGTCCTCTACAAGAAATTCGGCATTCGCAGCACCGGCGGCTACTGGGTTCCGCTCGATTTCCTGCGCATCTCGACCGGCTGGTACATGAACCATGCCGCCGATCCCAACCTGGGGTCGGACGATGGCGACGTGACCTATCACGCGTTGCGCCACATCGCGGCAGGCGAGGAGCTGACCATCGACTACCGTCGCATGGACGAGGTGCACGACAACCTGAGCCGGGACGAGCACGTGCCTGCCGTGACCGATCCCAAGAGGAAGAAACAGCCGCGGCGCCTGGCCCGCCGTTGACGGCCTACTTCTCGCCCAGCCAGACCGGCCACAAGCCGCGTTTGGCCTTGCGCGCCTCGGCCTCGGCGCCGGCATAGCGCTGGCTGGCACGGGGTTCCCACGGCAGCACCTCTTCGAGGCGGAAACCGTAGGCCATGCCGCTTGCAATCATGTAGCCGCCGAGATCGAGCGGCGCCGGCGACGCCTCGACGGTGCACTGCGCCACGACATGGCAGTCGCGGTCCCAGCGCACCGCCCGGCACTTCACCTTGTGCTCGGCCTTGTCGAGCATGTCCTCGAGCGCGGCGCGCGCCCGCATGCCCGCGACGGTCTCCTGGCCGCTCTGCCGGTCCCGCAGCTCGCCCGCCTGGACACCCCATAGCCGAAGCCGGGGCTTCAACCCGGCGCCGCCCAACGTGATGCCGTCGATGGCAAATGCCTCGCCCATCCACTCCTTGGGCAGGGCGCCCAGGGTCGCGACACAGTCGACCGGCTTGTCGCTCCCCTTGTCGCCGTCCGCAGGGCGCCGCGGCTGGGCATCGGCCGAGCCGGTGGCCACGGCAAGGACGAGGACGAGGACAAGGACGAGCGCGAGAAGCGGGGCGTGGCCGGCACCGCGGGCGGCTGTCGGGCGATCAATCATGGCCATAGCCTGTCGCCTGCCGCCTGCAGACGCAATGCGGCAACTAGGGAAAACCAAGGTTCGTGACTATAGTTGGCCCAAGATCGGGCGGGCCGCATTCGGGGGATGGCCATCGCGTCGGCGCGATGTGCAACTCCCGGCGGCCGGCGTCCATTCCTCACACCGTCGCGTGCGACGGCATATCGGGAGCTTTTCGCGTGTTGCTGCATGACTCGTCGCTGAACGATCTCCACCGCAGGCGCCGGCAGGTGGACGGCCGGCGCCTGCGCAGCGAGCGGACCCGGCATCTGATCGTCGAGGCCTATCTCGACCTCTTGCGGCTGGCTCCGGGGATGCCGACCGCAGGGCAGATCGCCGAGCACGCCGGCTACTCGGTGCGGTCGATCTTCGAGCGCTTTTCCGATCTCGACGCCCTCAGCCTCGCGGCGGCCGATTATGCTCTTGCCGTGGGTCAGACCGAGGCGGCGGCGCACGATGTCGAGGGCGACCGTCCAGCCCGGATCAGGTCCCATGTCGAGACCCGGGCTTATGCCTGCGAGAAGTGGCTTCCCCTGTGGCGAATCCTCATCGGCAGCCAGGACAGGATCGCCGACCTCAAGCCCCGCATCGCGCTCGCACGCCAGGGAAACATGACGCGGCTGAAGCTGATGTATGCGCCGGAGCTGTCGGCGCTGGCGGCTCCGGCGCGCGAGCAGTTGCTGGTGGCGCTGGTCGCGCTGATCAGCTTCGAGAGCTGGGATCTCATGCGCGACCACTTCGGCCTGTCGCCGGAGGCCGCCCGCGACGTCTGGCGCAGCACGATCGACCGGATGCTCCCGCCGACGCCGCCACGGTAGGGGTTCGGGGCGGTCGCGGGCGAATCTCCTCGCGCTTCGGGTGTGAAAGCCGTATGGGGCGCCTCGCAATCGACGTCCCAAACCCAGATCGGAGGCCGCCATGGCCAAGAAGCCCGGAAAGCGGACGGAGTACGTCCTGTTCAACGTGATCTATGAGGACGGCAGCCAGCGCTCCAACCGCCGGGTGCCCCTCGACGCCCTCGAGGGCCTCGAAAAGGATCTGCCCGCCCGTGCGATCATCGAGGCGCAGGACCTCGAAGTCGCGGAGAAGTCGGGTAAGGCGCCCCTCGCCATCAAGAGCCTGGAGCGCGCCGCCGGCCAGTAATCGCGTCGGGCGGCGAAGGGCTAGGCACGTTCGCGCAACTGCGCCACGGCATAGGACACATCGTCGGCGAGGGCGACCAGCAGGGCCGTCTCCTCCCTGTCGAAGGCATTGGGCTGCTCGGCGTAAAGCGTCAACACGCCAAAGACCCCGCCTTGCAACTTGAGCGGCAGGGAAATGCTGGCCCGGTATCCACGCTTCAGCGCCGCCTCGCGCCACGGAACCATTGCGGGATTGGTGGCAAAGTCCTGGTTCACTTGAACCTCGCCCGTCCGGATGGCGCTGCCGGTCGGGCCCTTCGAACGCGGGCCTTCGCCCCAACTGATGGCCGCCAAGGCGAGGTAGCCGTCTTCGAAGCCGGCGATCGCCAGAAAGCGGAACGTCTTATCGGCGTCGCTGTTGGGCATGGCGACGTTTGCCATTCGGAAGCCACCGACCTGAACGAGGACCTCGCACATCTCCTGAAAGAGTTCGGTCTCTGTCCTTGCCCGAAGCAGGACGCTCGTGGCAGCCTGCAGCGCCATTTTTACGCGCGACAGCCGGGCGACTTCGCGTTCGAGCGCCTTGCGCTGAGTAATGTCGCGGACGAGGGCTTGGCGATAGATCTTGCCGTCGACATCGATGGGGCCTGTGTTCACTTCGACAGGGAAAATCGTGCCGTCCTTGCGCCGGTGTACCGTTTCGAACTGGAGGCCGTCGCCCGATGCGGTCGCCAGCCATCTCGCGTCGAAACCCTCCAGTTCTTCCGGTGGCCGGAGGTTGCGTACATTGATATCGCGCATCTCTTCGGCGCTATAGCCGTAGGCAGCCACCGCCGCCTTGTTGGCGTCGAGTATCCTTCCGTCGGGGCCGACCAGGAGAAATGCGTCGCGAGCCAGTTGGGTGAACCTGCCAAAATGCTGCGCCAGCGCCACCAGTTCCTCGCGCTGTTGGGTGCGGAACGCGAGAAGACTGACGTATTCGCCCCGCCACAGCACGATCAACATGATGGCTGCCAGCACGAGGGCGGTGCCGATCACGGCGATCAGCGTGAGCTTCTTTCGCAGCAGCGGGCGGGTGATCTCTTCCAGGTCGGTCTTGGCAATGACTGTCCAGGGTACCCCGCTCACTTGACGCGAGGCCGTCAGGACCTCCACGCCTCGATAGTCGGGGCCGATACGCACGGCGTCGCCCTGCACGACAGCTGCGGCGGAGGGCATCTTGTTGCCTGCCAGGGGCATCCGGAATGAGAGGGCTGCCGGGACAGGGTTAAGGAGAGGCGGTGGAGCGATGAAGACCAAATCGTCGCCCTCCTTGCGGACCACCACTGCTTCGGACGAGGGGCTCGGCGTCGGCCAGGTCGCGATCTGCGGGAAAAGTCCCTGGAAGGGATCGATCGCCATCGCCAGCACGGC
>JAUXST010000330.1 GCA_030679805.1 Reyranella sp.
GTCTCGCACCTTCAGCTGGATCGCCTCGGACACCCGTGCGCCGGTGTTGTAGAGGAAGAGCAGCAGCGCATATTCGTGACGACCGCGCTCTCTCTTCCGATCGGGGACGCCCAAGATGGCTTCCATTTCCGGCCTGGTCAGCCACCCGACCGGCTCCGTCATGGACTTCTTCGACGCGATCGCCCGGATGTGGCTACACCATTCGACCTGGGCCGGATCGCGGCTGCCGACGAAGCGGGCGAACGCCCGGATGGCGGCGAGCCGCTGATTGCGAGTGCGGGCGGAGCAGCCTCGCTCTTCCTCGAGGTGCGCGAGGAACTGCAGCACTCGCCCGGACGTCAGATCGGCGACGGCCAGCCGGTCTACCGGCTTGCGCACCTTGCCGCTGATGAACGGGAGCAGCAGGCTGAAGGTGTCGCGATAGCTCGTGCGGGTGTTCCGGGCCAAGTTGCGCTCGGTGACGATGTGTTCGGTGAGGAAGCGTCGAAGCCACGGGCCGAGGGTTACGAGCTCATGCATCGCCGCCTCCTTCCGCATAGCGCGCGAAGCGCAGCGACGCCTGGTGCAGAAGCTCGGGCGTCATCGTCAGATAGACCTTCGTGCCTTCGAGATCGGCATGCCCGAGATAGGTGGCGAGCAGCGGCAGCCGCCGCTGCACATCGGCGCCCTCGCGATACCAGGCGGTCAGGCTGTGGACCGCGAAGCTATGTCGGAGATCATGGAGGCGTGGGATTCGTCTCCCGCTTCCCGTGCGGTGGATGCCGGCGATGCGCCGCAAGCTATCGAACGCCGCTTGAACGGTGCTGCTGGCCAGCCGCGATCCGTCGCGGTTGGCGAGAAGAACGGCATCCCGATCTTGCGCACGACCGTCGTGTCGGCGCTGAGCCACATAGGCCACCAGCGCCTTGGCGAGCTGCGGACCAATCGGCACCAGCCGGTCCTTGAAGAACTTCGTGCCGCGCACCGATAGGACGGCTTCCGTCAAGTCGACGTCCGCCAACGTCAGGCGCGTCGCCTCGCTGAAGCGCAACCCGGCTCCGTACAAGACAAGGAGCAAGGTCCGGAACGTCACGGCGTCCACCTGAACCGCGCCGCGTCGGCTCATCTCCACGGTCGCGGGATCGAAGAGACGCCGCAGCTCGTCGCGCGAGTAGATGTAGGGCGGGGCGCGGACCGGCGATCTCGGTTCGTTGTCAGGGAGTGGCGACCGGCTCGCGTGCCCGCGGCTGATCGCATAGCGCCAGAACCCGGCAAGGACGTAATACTTGTTCTGGCGGTGCCGGGTCAGCGGCCCCTTGCCGGCCAGAAAGGCCAGGACCCGTGCCGTAGGGGCCGCATCGCAGGCAGCATCTCCGTCGGCGTATTCGAGGAAGCGACGCAGCAGGTTCGCCGCGGTTGAGAACCTCGCGCCATGGGCCTGACGCCAGAGGATATAGTGCTCGATGGCTTCGCGCAGCATCATGCCAGACCCTCCAGATCGAGGGCCGCGACCTCGCGGAGCGCGGTGAGATTGACCTTGGCGTAGATCGCGGTGGACGACGGATCGCGGTGCCCAAGAAAGTCCCCGATCACCTTCATCGACATGCCCTGATCCAGAAGATGCTGGGCCGCCGCATGTCGCAGCGCGTGCGGACCGCGCCGCCCATCGACGACGCCGATCGCCGCCAGGCGATCACGAACGATCTTGTCCAGCGTCCTCCCGGTGAGCGGCCGTATCGGCGCGCGCGACGTGAAGAAGAGGCTGCGCCCAAAGCCGGAGGGCCGTGCTTCGCGTATGTACTGGAGGATGGCGTGCCCGACCCCGGGCGACAGCGGCCAGTGATGCGTTCGGCCCGGCTTTGGGCAGCGCACACGGAGCGTCTCGCCTTCCCAGTCCAGGTCGTCCAGCCGGAGGCCGCCGACCTCTCCGGCCCTCAGCCCGTAGGCGATGAACAGCATCAGGATTGCCCGGTCGCGCTTGTCGACAGCACGAACGCCCTCGACGGACGCGAGCAGGCGCATGACATCCTCGCGCCTCACGCCCTTGGGGACGGTCTCGTCCGCCATGAAGCGGGGCGGCATGATGCCCGCGGCCAGCCCGGACGAGGACCAACCGCGGGCTTCGGCGAACAAGAAGAACGCCTTCAGGCGCTGCGCGTAATCGTGCAGGGTCCGGCGAGTCCAAGCTCCCCGCATGTGCTCGGCGGCGACCGCATCGTCGATGTGGTGCATCCGCACGGCGCTCAGCGCGACATCGCTCCCGACCAACCAGGAGAAGAAGCGATCGGCGGCCGCGCAATAGCTTTGAACCGTCTCGTCGGACAAGCCGCGCTCGTCGCGCAGCCATTTCTCGAAGGTCGCAACCTCGGCGCAATGCGAATGGCTTGGTTTCTCGCGCTCATCGAGCCAGACCAAAAAGCGAAGCCATCCGATCCCCTGGCTGACGAACCGCTTGCGCGCCTTGGGAGATGCCGCTCGAATGCATCTCCGTCCTTTCGACCGTGACCAGATCGCCGCCGCAGCCTCGATCTGGTCGGCACTGACCCTGTCGCCTTCTTCCAGGTTCAGAAGGCGCATTAAGCTCAATTGATCGTTGGCGCATTTCCGCAAAGTCGGTCGCCTGGCGCCGCTCTCCTTGAGATGAACGAGATATCGTTCGCGCTCGTCGACAAGTGGCGCCGCTCGATATTTGTCGGCGGTTCGGGGAAAGAAGATTTCTTCAAACATACTTGTGCCTCCATGCGGGTGGAGGCCCAAGCTTCCGCATATAGAAGCCGCTCAATCATCTGGAATAAAGCATCTGTCCTGCGGCGCGAGCTGGATGCGCAGCGCCGCCCGAAGCGTGCCGAGGCCGAAGGTGAGGAGATCCGCGTTGAAGTCCCCAGTCCGCGGCGACAGGGCAAGCGTTTCAATTCCCGCTGCTTCGGCGCGTTCGGTCAATGCCGCGAGCGCCATGTCACCCGCCGCATCGGTGTCGCGCGCGACATAGAGCCGACGCAGCGTCAGCGGAAGCAGCAGGGCTGCGAGGTGGTTGGCCGAGAGCGCTGCTGCCATCGCCGTGGCAGGCAGCGCACAGCGCAGCGACAGAATCGTCTCGATGCCTTCGCCGGCGGCCATCACCTCGCACGGCACGCCGAAGCGCACCGCGTGGCCGAGCAGGTCGCCCATGGCGCGTCGCGGCGTCTCGACCGGCGCCTTGCCCGAACCGTCCGGGGCGAGCCAGGTGCGGTGGGCGCCGGTCTGCCGTCCGGCCAGGTCGGTGACGCACGCGATCATCGCGGGCCAGATCTCCGTCGGACTGTCCTCGTCGGGCCTGTAGTAGCATCGCGGATGGAAGCGCAAAGCGGTAGCGCCGCAGAGCGAAGTTATCGCCCGTCCTCCAAGGTAGACCTCCGCAAGAGTGCCGCTGATCGGCTGCGATATGGCGAACAGGCGACGCGCTGCTTCGGGCGAACCAACGGCACTACCCGGCGTCCTGCCGGCCGGCTTCCTTGTCTTCTCCGGTTCGGGACGCGGCAGCGACAGGAATCGACGTGCTTCCTCGGCAACGTCCTTGAACTCGAGAAGGCCGAGCCTCTCGCGGATGACGTCGAGGAGGTCGCCGTGTTCGGCCGAGGCGGCGTCGGTCCAATGCCCGGCAGCGCCGGGACCGGAGTCCGGCCCGCTGAGCCGGACGAACATCGACCGCCCGGGCGTGTTGCGCACATCGCCCACCGTCCAATAGCGGCCCTGGCGCCGGCCATTGGAGAGATAGTGACGGCACACCGCCTCGGCATCACGGGCGAGGCGGCGCGCCATCTCGGAGGCGTGGGGCATCACGCACCTCCCCGCGTGCTGGCATTATGTTGCGCAAAAGCTGCCGATCGTCCGCAGGCCCGCGCCCAATCGCGGCTGCGCAACATAACTCTCAACGCAACATAATCGGTCCATTTGCCGGCGGCGCCTTTGCCATGGTCCGGTCCGCTCAGGCGGACGAACAGGCTGCGGCCAAGTGTATTAGCGACATCGCCGACCAGCCAGTAGCGGCCCTCGCGATGGCCGTTCGAGAGGTAGTGACGGCACACCGCTTCGGCGTTGCTAGCCAGGCGGCGTGCGAGGTCGGCGGCGAGCGACGACATGGCTCATGCCGCTGCCCGATCGGCGATACGCACGATCGGGTAGCGCTCCATCAACGCGCCGAGGATCGAAGGCCCGTCGGCGCCGTTCGGCACGAACAGGCGCAGCTTCCAGGCGATGATCTCGGAGATCAGCCCCATCGCCTTCAGGCGTTCGACCCTGCCGTCGGTGAAGCCCCAGAGTTCCACCCGGAACAGGCCCATGACCCTGGCGCGGCGAAGGGACAACCCGTCCTGCAGCTCGAGGAGGGTCCGACCGTCCAGCACGGCGGCCCAGGCATCCGCCGGCGCGATGCTCACGCCATCGGCGCTGACGGCCTGCGCCACCCAGGCCGGCGAGACCAGCCGGCCGATCACGCGCTCGCCGGCGTCCGTCTGGAGCCGGTAAACCCGCATCGAATCGTCCGGCAGGCGCTTCCAGATCGGCAGCAGCAGTCCCGTGACGACGTGCAGATCGCTGTCGGTAAAGGCCGGAATCTCGACGAGTTCCCGCTCCCAGGCTTCGGTGAACGCGACGCGATTGGCCTGCTCCCAGTGCGTCTGCGCCAGCGCCGCCAACGGTATCGCCGTCCGCTCCATTGGCCGCAGCAGGCGGACACGGCGTTCGACCTCGCCATCGTCCAGCATGACGCTGGGCGCCGGAACCTGCACGGCCACCCGGCCGGACTGCACGTTCACCAGCAAGACCGCACGCGGATCGTCCGCGCGATCCAACGCCTCGGCGAGTGAGAACGGCCGATTGCGCTCC
>JAUXST010000331.1 GCA_030679805.1 Reyranella sp.
CTCCCGGGGCGCAGCCGTCATCTCCCCGCTTTCCTCGCCCGCGACTTCGAGGCGAACCAGCTCGGCGCCGACCGCCAGGACGCCGCCAACCTCGACGCCGAGCGCCAGGACGGTGCCCGCGACGGGCGATGGAATTTCCACCGTTGCCTTGTCGGTCATGACGGCGGCGAGGATCTGGTCCTCCAATACCGACTGACCGACCGCGACATGCCATTCGACCACTTCGGCCTCGGCGACACCTTCGCCGACGTCGGGAAGCTTGATGATGCGGATGCCCACCTCAGCCCTCCATCACGGCCTTGAGGGCGCGCCCGACGCGGTCCGGCCCGGGGAAATAGTCCCACTCCTGAGCGTGCGGATAAGGCGTGTCCCAGCCGGTGACGCGCGTGACCGGCGCTTCGAGATGGTAGAAGCAATTCTCCTGCACCAGGGCGCTCAGTTCGGCGCCAAACCCCGAGGTCAGCGTCGCCTCATGCACGATGACGCAGCGCCCGGTCTTCGCCACCGAGGTCGCAATGGTATCGAGGTCGTATGGTAGCAAAGTGCGCAGGTCGATGATCTCGGCATCGATCCCGGTCTCGGCGACCGCAGCTTCGGCCACGAACACCATGGTGCCGTAGGCCAATACCGTCACCGCCGCGCCTTCGCGGCGAACGGCGGCCTTGCCCAGCGGCACGGTGTAATAGCCATCCGGCACCTCGCCCAGGGCATGCTTCGCCCACGGCGTGACAGGCCGATCATGATGGCCGTCGAACGGCCCGTTGTAGAGCCGCTTGGGTTCGAGAAAGATCACCGGATCGTTGTCCTCGATCGCCGCGATCAGCAGGCCCTTGGCATCGTAGGGGTTGGAGGGCACCACGGTCTTGAGACCGGCCACATGCGTGAACAGGGCCTCGGGGCTCTGGCTATGGGTCTGGCCACCGAAAATTCCACCGCCGGTCGGCATGCGCACCACCATCGGCACCGTGAACTGGCCGTTCGACCGGTAACGCAGCCGCGCCGCTTCCGACACGATTTGGTCGTAGGCAGGATACATATAGTCGGCGAACTGGATTTCCACGCAGGGCCTGAGGCCATAGGCGGCCATGCCCACCGCGGCGCCGACGATGCCCAGCTCGCTGATCGGCGTGTCGAAGCAGCGGCTCGAGCCGTATTTCTGTTGCAGCCCCTGGGTGCAGCGGAACACGCCACCGAAGAAGCCGACGTCCTCGCCGAACACGACGACATCGTCGTCGCGCTGCATGGCGACATCCATTGCATCACGGATCGCCTCGACCATGGTCTTGCGTGGCATGGCTCAGATACCCGCCTGCTGGCGCTGGCGACGCAGATGCGGCGGCATCTTTTCCTGTACGCCCTCGAACATGTCGCGGGCGGAAGGATGCGGCCCGGAATGCAGCGTGCCGTGGCTCTCCGCCTCCTTCTGGACCGCGATGACCGTCTCCATGATCTCCGCCTCGGCCTGCTTGTGCCGGTCTTCCGACCAGACGCCGCGGCAGATCAGATGGGCCTTCAGTCGCAACACCGGATCGCCCAGCGGCCAGGCATCGGACTCCGCCTTGGGACGATAGGCCGACGGATCGTCCGAGGTCGAATGCGCACCGACGCGATAGGTCACGTACTCGACCAGCGTCGGCCCGAGGTTGCGGCGGGCTCGCTCGATTGCCCATCTGGCTACCGCATGGACGGCGAGATAATCGTTGCCATCGACACGCAACGCAGGAATGCCGAAGCCAAGACCTCGTGCGGCAAAGGTGCCGGAGCCGCCGCGGGCGATGCCCTGGAAAGTCGAGATCGCCCACTGATTGTTGACGATGTTGAGCACCACCGGCGCCTTGTAGGTCGAGGCAAAAACCAGCGCGGCGTGAAAGTCCGATTCAGCGGTCGAACCGTCGCCGATCCAGCCGGCGGCAATCCTGGTATCGCGCTTCATCGCCGAAGCCATCGCCCAACCAACCGCCTGGATGAATTGAGTGGCCAGGTTGCCGGAGATCGAAAAGAAGCCGTGTTCGCGCGACGAATACATGATGGGCAACTGCCGACCTTTCAGTGGGTCGAGCTCGTTGGAGTAGATCTGGCACATCATGTCGAGCATCGAATAGCCACCGGCGATCAACAGACCGGCCTGGCGATAGGTCGGAAAGTTCATGTCGCCAGGCTCCAGCGCCCTGCGGAAGGCACAACTTACCGCCTCTTCACCGAGGTGCTGCATGTAGAACGACGTCTTGCCCTGGCGTTGCGCCATCTGCATGCGCGCATCGAAGGTTCGCAGCGTCATCATGTGGCGCAGCCCTTCGAGCAGTTCGTCGTCGCTCAGGAGCCCGGCCCACGGGCCAATCGCTTCGCTGTTGCGGTTGAGCACGCGGATGATCGAGAAAGCGAGGTCGCGGATGTCCTCGGGCGCGGCGTCCACCTCCGGTCGTCGCACCTCGCCCGCGCGGGAAATCGGCACATCGCTGAAATCCGGTGTGCCGCCCGGCCGCACGGCGGGCGCCGGCACATGAAAGGACAGTGGCTTCGGGTCCGACATGGCGATCTCCCGGTCTTACGACGTGGCCGCACAATATCGCCGCTTTGGCCGCGCCAACCAAGAAGGCGATCGAGCGGGTCTGCCGATTCGCCACCCGGGAAATCCATGCGGCGCGGCATGGCACCCCCTGGCATCCAGGTGCATCTTGAGGTCAATATTCGGCCAGATGGCCCGAAGTCCGTTGGAGAACGAGGATGACTGAGCCAACCGCTCCATCGACAGTCGATCCGGCGAGAGCTTTACGTGACGAAATCCGGGCCGGCCGCCACACCACGGTGACCACCGGCCTGGCGCCGGGCTATCTGCAGGCCAATCTGGTTATTCTGCCCGCCGATTGGGCCGAGGAATTCGCATCGTTCTGTGCCGCCAATCCCAAACCCTGTCCGCTGATCGCGCGGAGCGAGCCCGGCGATCCGACCTTGCCGGGCCTGGGCAGCGGTATCGATGTGCGCAGCGACCTGCCACGCTATCGGGTGTTCCGCGACGGCGTGGCGGCGACGGAAGAGACCGATATTGCCGCGCTGTGGCGCGACGACCTAGTCGCCTTCGCCTTGGGCTGTTCTTATTCGTTCGAGGCGGCGCTGCTCGAGGCCGGCGTGCCGATCCGCCACATCGAGCAGGGCAAGAAGGTCTGCACCTACCTCACGGGACTCGACACCATACCTGCCGGGCGTTTCCACGGTCGCATGGTGGTCTCGATGCGCAACTTTACCGTAGCCAACGCAATTCGCGCGATCGAGATAACCTCTCGTTACCCGCGGGTGCACGGCGCGCCCATCCATTTCGGCGATTCCTCGGCAATCGGCATCGCCGACATCGACAAGCCGGAGTTCGGCGGAGAGCCGGATATCCGCCCCGGTGAAGTGCCGCTGTTCTGGGCTTGCGGCGTGACGCCACAGACCGTGATCGAGGCGGCCAAGCCTCCGTTCTGCATCACCCACAAGGCCGGCCACATGCTGGTCACGGACCGACTAAACGAAGAGTTCCGCCAAGCCTGAAAGCGAGCACCAACGTCCGGAATGGCGAACAGGTACGGCGCGTAAAGTCCCCTCGAAGTTCCTCGGCCGAATTTCAGCTTCCCGCACGCCGGAAAGCCAGT
>JAUXST010000333.1 GCA_030679805.1 Reyranella sp.
AGATGATGGTGCGGATCGACGATCGGCAAGTCGGGTTCGAGCGCGGGTTCGCTGAGCTTGGCGACCCATTCCGGATTGGGCAGCAGGGTGTTGCCGAGCTGCGGCATCGTCGGCGCGGGTGTGCTCATGATGTCCTCACCATATTGGCTTGTCGTTCACCGTCGATACATGGGCGCCGATCACCTTCCAGCCCTCCCCGGGGAAGCGCACCCAGGTCTGGCTCTGGCGGCCGATCAGCTCCTTGCCGCGGATCTTGAACTCGAGGTTCACCGTGGCAATGTCGCGGCCGAGCGTCAGGATTTCCAGCCGGATCCGCTTTTCCTTGATGCCGGGGCCGGGCGGCCTCGCCACGCGATGGGCGTGGATCTCGGCGAAGCCGTAGCCGTTCTCGTTCATGGCGTAGCGGATGGTGTGCGGGCTGTTCCAGAAGGTGGCGTCGAGCACATCCACATTCTTGTCGATCAGCGCCTGTTCGTAGCGTTCGAAGAGCGCGCCGACCTCGGCCACGACCTCAGGAATGTTGGGCGTCAGGTCCGTCAAGTCTTCCCCTCGAGAGCGCGCGCCACAGCCACCAGGCCGGCGTCGCTGCCCCGAGGGCCGATGATGGACAGGCCGACCGGCAGGCCGTCAACCGTCACCGCTCCTGGCAGATTGACCTGCGGAAAGCCCGCGAGACCGCCGTGGGCGCAGAGGCAGGTGATGCGGTCGCGCAACGGATCGAGCACGGAGAGCGGTTGTCCTTTGAGCGGCGCCGGGAACGGCGTCGTCGGCAGGCAGAGGATGGTGCCGGGCATCAGCAGATAAGCCATCCGGCCGCGCACTTCCTGGCGCATCAGGTTGGCCCAGACGCGGTCGTTCTCGGCGATCATCGAGCCCATCACCAGCGCCTTGGCGACCGAGAAGGCAAAGCGCGGATTGTCCTTGTCGAGCCAGTCGCGGAAGGTGTTGTAGGCCTCGGACGGCTGCAGCGTGCGCTGCGCCCGCGCCCACACCGAGAGACCTTGCGGCGCCATGATCTCTTCGCGGCTGGAGCCGATCAATGCAGCAAGCCGCTTCACCATCGGCTGCAGGGTCTCGGCGACGTTGGTATCGGCAAACCCGAAGGTATCGACCGCCACGATCAGTTTTGTCGGCAGCGTGATCGGAATCGCCTCGCCCAGCATCACCGAGGAGACCTTGGCGAAGGTTGCGGCGTCGCGCGTGAACCAGCCGGTCGTGTCCGAGGTCGGCGCCTGGGGCAGCATGCCGGAGACATTTAGGCGGCCGTGCGTCGGGCGGATACCGTAGAGGCCGCAGAAGCTCGACGGCACGCGCACCGAGCCGCCGGTGTCGGTGCCGAGCGCGGTGTCGCAGATGCCGGCAGCGACCGCGGCGGCGGAACCGGACGACGAGCCGCCCGGCACCCGCCCGGGCGCGCGGACATTGACCGGCGTGCCGTCGAAGGCGTTCTCGCCCAGGATGCCGAGCGAGACCTCGTCGGTGATGGTCTTGCCGATCAGGGTGGCGCCCGCATCCAGCAGTGTCTGCACCGCCCAGGCGTGCTTCGCGGGCAGCGGCCGGCCCTTCGGCCAGTCGTGGTTGCCGCCGCCGGTCGGGACGCCGGCAACGTCGAACAGGTCCTTGGCGGCGAAGGTGAGGCCGGCGAGCGGCCCGCCGGGGCGGCCCTCGATGCGGACACGCGGTCCCGGCACGAACGCGCCAATATCGTCGGTCATATCCTCATCACTCTCGATCGAGGGAAGCTATTCGGCAGGCGCTGCAGGTGCCCTGCCCTTGGTCCGCCAGCGTTTGGCCCAGCCGGGGCTGAAGCGCATGCCGGTCAGGCGGTCGAACCAGATGTAGACCACCGGCGTGATGAACAGGGTGAGAAGCTGGGACACCAGCAGGCCGCCGACCACCGTGACGCCGAGCGGTTGCCGCAGTTCGGCGCCGGCACCGTGGCCCAGGGCGATGGGCAGGGCCCCCAGCAGGGCGCAGGTCGTGGTCATCATGATGGGACGGAAGCGCAGCTTCGCGGCCTCGACGATGGCGACCTCGGCCGAGGCTCCCTGCGAGCGCCGCTCGATGGCGAAGTCGACCATCATGATGGCGTTCTTCTTCACGATGCCGATCAGCATGACGACGCCGATCATGGCGATGACGCTGAGGTCCATGCCGAACAGCATCAGCGTGGCCAGCGCCCCGATGCCGGCCGACGGCAGGCCGGACAGGATGGTGAGCGGGTGAATGAAATTCTCGTAGAGAATACCGAGGATGATGTAGATCACCAGCACGGCGGCGAACAGCAGCAGTCCCTGGTTGGCGACCGCCTGCTGGAAGACCTGGGCGCTGCCCTCGAAGCTGGTCGCGATGCCGGCAGGCAACCCGACCTCGGCCGCCGCCGCCTGAATATCGCGGACCGCCTCGCCCAGGGCGACGCCGGGCGCCAGATTGAACGATAGAATCACCGAGGGAAGCTGGGCGATGTGATTGACCGTCAGCGACGTCGGCCTGTCGATGCGCTTGGCCAGGGTGTCGAGCGGTACCAGGCCGCCACTGGGCGTACGCACCTGCATGCGGCGCAGGATGTCGTTGGCATCGGCATACTTCGGATCGGCCTCGAGGATGACCTGATATGTGTCGTCGGCGGCATAGATGGTCGAGACCTGGCGTGATCCGAACGCCGAGTAGAGCACGAGCCGGATCTGGTCGACCGACACACCCAGCCTGGAGGCGACATCGCGATCAATCTCGATCAGCGCCGAGCGGGCCCGGACCTGGAGATCGGAATTGACGTCGAGGATGGTTGGAATGCGGCGCATGCGCTCTTCCATCAGCGGCGCGTATTCGCGCAGGACCGCGAGATTGCTCGAGCGCATGCCGTACTGGTACTGGGCACGCGTCTGGGTCGTGCCGATGTTGATCGACTGCACCGACTGGTAAAAGATGTTGATGCCCGGCACCGTCGCCGTTGCCCGGCGCAGCCGGGCGATCACCTGCAGGGCGCTGTCTTTGCGCTCAGGCTTGTCGCGCAGCATGATGAAGACGCGGCCGGAGGTGACCGTCGCCGCCGCGTTGCCGCCGCCGACCGTCGACACCACCGAGGCGACGTCGGGATCGCGCCGGATGACTTCGACAAGGGCCGACTGACGGGCCACCATGGCGTCGAACGACGCATCGTCGGGACCGACCGTCGAACCGGTGATCTGGCCGATATCCTCGGATGGAAAGAAGCCCTTGGGAATCGCCTGGAACATGACGACCGTCAGGGCGAAGGTGCCGAGCGTAATGCCGAGGACGAGCCGCGGCATCCTGACAGTGCGCTGCAGCGCCCACGAATAGCCGGCCGTGATCTTGTTGAAGCTCCACTCGAAGAGCCTGAGCAGGAAATTGTGCTTCTCGTGATGGTCGATCGGCTTCAACAGCCGCGAGCACAGCATCGGCGTAAGCGTCAGTGACACCAACCCGGAGATCAGAATCGCCATGCTGATGACGAGACCGAACTCGTTGAACATGCGGCCGACCACGCCGCCCATGAACAGCACCGGGATGAACACCGCGACCAACGACAGCGTCATCGAAATAATGGTGAAGCCGACCTCCTTGGAGCCCTTGAAAGCGGCTTCCATCGGCCTCTCGCCGGCCTCGATGTGGCGGACGATGTTCTCGAGCATGACGATGGCGTCGTCGACGACGAAGCCGACGGCCAGCGTCAGCGCCAGCAGCGAAATATTGTCGATCGAGTGGCCGAGAACGTACATGCCGGCAAAGGTGCCGATGATCGAGATCGGCAGCGCGACCGCCGGAATGAGCGTCGCCCTGAAGCTGCGCAGGAAGAAATAGATCGCAATGATGACCAGCACGGCGGCAAGAACGAGCGTGAATTCCACATCTTCAACGGCGTCACGGATCGATTTGGAACGGTCGGCAAGCAGCCTGACTTCGACGCCCGGCGGCAGCTCGGCCTGGATTTGCGGCAGGATCGCCTTGACCCGGTCGACGACCTCGACCGTGTTGGCATCGGGCTGTCGGTAGACGCCCATGACGATGGCGCGGGTGCCGTCGAGCCAGCTCGCGACCTTGTCGTTCTCGACACCGTCGATGGCGGTGGCGACGTCGGAAATACGGACCGGCGCGCCATTTTGCCAGCTCACGATCACAGGCATGTAGTCGGCGGCCTTGTTGATCGGGCCGGTGGCGTCGAGGATGGCGTTCTGCTTCTGGTCGGCGATGGAGCCGACCGGCTTGCTGGAGTTGGCGTTGACGACGGCGGCCTGCAATTCCTGCAAGGTGAGCCCGCGCACCGCGAGCTGGTCGAGGTCGGCGCGCACGCGCACGGCGAATTTCTGCGACCCGAAGATCAGGACCTGGGCGACGCCGGGCAAGGTCGAGACGCGCGGCAGGATCGCCCGATTGGCGAAGGCGTCGATATCCGACAGTCTCACCTGGGAGGAACGCAGTGCCAGGAACATCACCGCCCAGTCGGCCGGATTGACCTTGCGGAAGCTGGGTGGCGTCGTCATCTCCGGCGGCAGGCGCCGCATCGCCGAGGAGATCGCCGACTGCACGTCGAGCGCGGCGCCGTCGATGCTCCGATTGAGGTCGAACTGCAGGACGATCGACGTGTTGCCGAGCGACGACGTCGACGTCATCGTCGTCACGCCGGCAATCGTCGAGAATTGGCGCTCCAGAATCGACGCCACCGACGCCGCCATCGTCTCGGGGCTGGCACCCGGCAGTTGAGCCGTGACCTGGATGGTCGGAAATTCGACGCGCGGGATCGCGGCGACGGGGAGTTGTTTGTAGCCGAACAGGCCGGCGATGACGAAGGATGCCATCACCAGAAGAGTCATCACCGGCCGGCGGATGCAAAGCTCTGACAGCATGTCCCGGTCTCCGTGCCGACTAGCCGCGTGGCGGCGCCGGAGGTTTAGCCACTTCGGTCGGTGGCGGACGGACTGCGACCGCCGCGCCATTGACCAGCCGGAGCTGGCCGTCGACCACTACAGACTCGCCGTCGGCGAGTCCCTTGCCGATCACCGACTCGCCGTCCTGCGTGCGCTTGACCGTGACCTGGCGCACTTCGGCGACGCCATCCTTGATGACGAACACATAGGCGCCCTGCGGACCGAGCTGCACCGCAGCCGACGGCACGGCGATCGCCTCCGGTTCGATACCGAGAACAACTTCGACCTTGATGAACTGGCCGGGCCAGAGGAGTTCGTTGGCATTGCCGATGCGAGCCTTGGCAGTCACCGTTCCAGTGTTGGGATCGACGGTGTTCTCGATGAACGCCATGGCGCCCGACTGCTTCTTGGTATCGTCGACGACCGCAGTGACCGTCACCGGCCCCTTGGCCATGGCGGAGCGAAGCTCGGGCAGGATGACCTGCGGAATGGCGAAGGTGACGTAGATCGGGTCGATCTGGTTGATGGTGGCCAGCGTGCTGGCGACGGAATTGTCGCCGGTACGCACGACGGCGCCGGCCTTGCTCGAGATCGAGCCGATACGGCCCGACACCGGCGCTCGGATCTCGGTGTAGGTGAGCGACGCCTGGACATTGGCCTTCGCCGCCTCGTCGGCCTCGAGCTGGGCTTCCGCCGCCTTCACCGCCGTCTGCGCGGTATCGCGCTGGACGACCGTGCCGGCATTCTTGGCCAGAAGATCCTCGTAACGCTGGTGATCGCGCCGGGCCTGCACGAGCTGCGCCTGATCCTTGCGGATCTGGGCCTCGATCTGGCCGAGTTGGGCCTTAAGCGAGCGGGCGTCGAGTTCGAACAGCAGGTCGCCTTCCTTGACCAGCGCGCCCTCCTCGACGTTGACCTTCATGATCTGGCTGTCGATGCGCGGCTTGATCTGAATGGACGCGATCGCCTGCGCGGTGCCGACCGCATCGACGATGACCGGCATCGGCTTCTGCGCAATCTTGGCAATCACGACGGGAACCGCGCCGCCCGGGTTGGCCCGGCCACGCCGGCCCGGCGGCTGCGCCATGGCGGCGGGGCTGCTCTGCGCCTGGTCGGCAGCCTTCGCGGCCCCGCCGAACCCCAGGCGCTGGGCCACTTGATCGCGATAAACATAGGCGGTCCCGCAGACTACGACTGCAACCGTAGCCAAGACCGCCAGACGGACCATCCGCATATCCGAAGTCTCCAACCCCAAGTCCCCGCTAAATTATAAGCTCAGCTTCCGCCGCCGGACAGCCGGAACCGCGGCCGAATCGGGGAATTCCAAAGCAAAAAACCCGCCACAAGGGCGGGTTTTCGCAGCGTTTGGAGGCGGAAGCCTCGATTAGCGGCTGTAGTACTCGACGACCAGCGACGGCTCCATCTGGACCGGATAGGGCACGTCGGCGAGCTTCGGCCCGCGGACGTAGGTGCCCTTCATCTCCGTGTGGTCGACGGAAACATATTCCGGCACGTCGCGCTCGGCGGTCTGCGTGGCCTCGATGACCCGCTCCATCTCCTTGGCCTTCGAGGTCAGCTCGATCACGTCGTTGTCCTTCACCAGGTACGACGCGATGTTGACGCGGCGGCCGTTCACCTTGACGTGGCCATGGCTCACGAGCTGGCGCGAGGCGAAGACAGTGATGGCGAACTTCATGCGGTAGATGACCGCGTCCAGCCGGCGCTCGAGCAGCTCGACCAGGTTCTCGCCGGTGTCGCCCTTGCGGCGCACGGCTTCGAGATAATAACGGCGGAGCTGACGCTCGCCGACCGAGCCGTAGTAGCCCTTGAGGCGCTGCTTGGCCATCAACTGCAGGCGGTAGTCGGTCGGCTTGGTGCGGCCCTGGCCATGCTGGCCGGGACCGTATTCACGCTTGTTGATCGGGCTCTTGGGACGGCCCCAAAGGTTGACCCTGAGGCGGCGGTCGATCTTGTACTTCGAATTCGCGCGCTTGCTCACGCAGCACTCCATCGGTTTTTGCGACCCGAATTGCATCGGGCTCGCTTGGTGTCCGGATAGGCCTTGGTCCGATTGCCCACTGGTTAGAGCGGGCGGGATCGGGGCGGGACGAGGGCCTCAAAGGGCCCGCGGCCACGTTCTCCGGAGAAGGGCGGAACATACTTTCGAACGCCGCTTAGTCAAGCAGGCGTTCCGCCTTTGAAATCAAAGACTTAGATCTCGACCAGCACCACCTCATGGGTGATTTCGGCCGACTTTCGCACCATGGCGGTGGCCGAGCAGTACTTCTCGTCGGACAGGCTGACCGCCCGTTCGATCAGCGCCCTGTTCAGTTTGCGGCCACGGACGGTGTAGACCAGCTTCACCGAGGTGAAGACCTTGGGATGGTCCTCGGCTCGTTCGGCGTCCAGCGAGACCTCGATGCCCTCGATGTCCTGGCGCTGCTTCTTCAGCATCGAGACCACGTCGATCGCGGTGCAGCCGCCCATGCCCATCAGCACGACCTCCATCGGCCGTGACGCCAGATTGCGGCCACCGACGTCGGGTGAACCGTCCATGGTGATGGTGTGGCCGCTGCCGGCCTCGGCGACGAACAGGGCGCCATCGACCCACGAGATCTTGGCGGTGGTGGACATGGTTATTCCTCGTGCTTGCTCTTGGAGAGAAACTTGATGACACCGTGGAAGGTGCGCGCCTCCTGTTCCGTCATCTCGGCGCGCTGCAGCAGCGCCTTGAGATTGAGCACCATCGAGGGCCGCATGTCCTTGTTGCGCAGGAAGCCCGACTGGTCGAGCGCGCGCTCGAGATGGTCGAACAGGTTCTGCAGCTCCTCCTTGGTCGCGGGCCGCGTCGCATGATCGGACATGCGCTCGGCCGGCGTCTCATCTTCCGCCACCGCCCATTCGTAGGCGACCAGCAGCACGGCCTGGGCGATGTTGAGCGAGGAGAACTGCGGATTGAGCGGGATCGAGAGCGCGGTGTCGGCATGGACCATGTCGTCGTTCTCGAGCCCGGTCCGCTCGGGCCCGAACAGGATGCCGACCCGCTCGCCCTCTCCGATCCAGCCGTGCATGTCGGCGGCAGCGTGCCGGGGCGTGAGGATGCGCTGCGTGAGTTCGCGGTTGCGGGCGGTGGTCGCCACGACGCGCTCGAGATCGGCCACGGCCGCGGCGACCGAGTCGAAGACCACGGTCTGCTCCAGCACGACGTCGGCGCCCGAGGCGGCGCGCTGCGCCTTGGGATTGGGCCAGCCGTCGCGCGGCGCGACCAGCCGGAGCGTCGAGAGCCCGCAATTCAGCATCGCCCGCGCCGCCATGCCGATGTTCTCGCCGAGCTGGGGGCGCACCAGGATGATCACGGGGGTGGTGGCGCCGGTCGCGCGGCCTTTCGAAGCTCGTCCCATGCCGCCCTATATCGTGCCCTTTCCGACCAGACTAGCGGCCAAACCTAGCGAGACGGCAGGAAGGTCTGTCGGCGCATCAGGAAGAGCAGCGGCATCACGATCACGGTGCAGATCGTCATGGCGCGGAAATCGTTGAGGTAGCCGATCATCGCCGCCTGGCGGTTGATCTCGAGGTCCCAGACCGCAAGCGTCGTCGAATCGGCGCCCGGCATCACCGGGCCGAACGGCCAGCCGGCGCTGAAGGGGTTGAACTGCCCCACGAGTTCGGAGCGGTTCTCCTGCGTGCTGCGCGCCAGCAGCGACACCAGCACCGCGATGCCGACGCTGGCGCCGAGATTGCGCAAGAGCGCGTTGATCGCCGCCCCCTCGGTGCGCAGCCTGAGCGGCAGGGTGGCGAAGGTGAGCGTGGTGAGCGGCGGGAAGACGAGGCCGAGGCCGAAGCCCAGCCAGACGCCGTTCCAGATGATCTGGCTCTCGCTGACCTCGAGGTTGAACAATGACATGTCCCACAGCGAGAAGGCGCAGAGCACGAGGCCTGCGAAGATCAGCCAGCGCGCGTCGAAGCGGCCAATCAGGCGCGACACGATCATCATCGCCACCATCATGCCGGCGCCGCGCGGCGCCAGCACGATGCCGGTGGTGAACACCGGATAGCCCTTGAGCTGCTGGAGGAACGGCGGCATCAGCGTGGCCGAGACGATCAGCACCAGGCCGGCGAGCGCGGTGAAGACCAGCCCCACCGTGAGGTTGCGGTCCTTGAACAGGTCGCGCGACAGGAACGGCTGATTGGCGGTCAGCGTGTGGATCAGGAACATGCCGAAGGCCACGCCCGCCACCACTGTCTCGCCGATGATCTCGGGCGAGTCGAACCAGTCGAGCTGGTGGCCGCGGTCGAGCATGAGCTGAAAGGTGCCGATGGCGATCGCCAACAGGGCAAAGCCCAGCATGTCGAAGGGCCGCGGCCGGTCGTGGATGCTGTCGCGCACCAGCACCAGGATGCCGAAGGCGCACAAGAGGCCGACCGGCAGGTTGACGTAGAACACCCAGCGCCAGGTGAGTTCGTCGGTCAGCCAGCCGCCCAGCGAGGGGCCGACGATCGGGCCGATCATGGTGCCGACGCCCCACATCGCCATCGCCTTGCCCTGCTCCTCGCGCGGATAGGTATCCATCATGATGGCCTGAGAGACCGGGACGAGTGCGGCGCCAAAGCCGCCCTGCAGGGCGCGGAACAGCACGAGCTGGTCGAGCGTCTCGGCGGCACCGCACAGCATCGACACGCTGGTGAAGCCGATCACGCATGTCGACAGCGTGCGACGGAGACCAAAGCGCGTCGCG
>JAUXST010000337.1 GCA_030679805.1 Reyranella sp.
AACGCCTCGACTTCCTTGCCGAGCACGAACCAGCCGGATTCCATCACCCTGAAATAGGCGGCGTCGAGGTCGGGCTTCAGCTCGGCATAGACTGCCTTCATGTCGAGAAACGGAATCATGTCGCCCTGCCCGCTGCTTCGCGTTTGAACGTCTCGTAGTCGCGCAAATACTCGGTCTCGTCGTAAAGCGTCGAGGCGATGACCAGGATCACCGCCTGCGGTGTGAAATCCGTGAGTTCGTGCCAGACGACGGGCCCGATATGGATGGCCTGCGAGGGATCGTCGAGCACGACCGTTTCCGTCACCTTGCCGTCGTCCAGGTGCACCTTGCAGGAGCCGTTCAACAGCAAGGTGACCAGATGCGACTCGCGGTGGCCGTGGCGGCCTCGCCATTGGCCGGGCGCGATGTGATGCAGCCAGAAAAGACGCTTGGGCACAAAGCCCAGCTGCTCGTCGAACGCCAGGAAGTTGACCTGACCGCGCGCATCGGCGGCACCCGGAACCGAGATCCAGCGGCAGCCACGCGTGGTGAGAGTGGGATTGGTCATCGGTCGGAAAGCCTATCTCAGCGATGAGTCGTCTGCAGTTTGCGCCATTGCATGTAGACCACGCCGCTCAACGCCACGAGGCCGCCCAGGATCTGATAGGCATTGGGCATAAAGCCATATGCCATTGACCACAATACGGCGAAAAACGGCACGAGATTGACCCAAAGCGACGCAATGGCGACACCGAGCCGGCTGGCGCCGACGTTCCAGAAATAGCCGCCCAGAGCGCTCGCAAACACCGCCACGGCCAGGAGCTGCGCCCATACCCAGGGGTCCGTCACGGCGAACGGCGAGCGCGTCCAGCCCAGCCCGATCAGCACGAGGCTGACCAGCACCGTCCAGCCCATGGCCGACAACGAGGCGACATAGGTGCGGTGGAGCTGACTCGCCCGATCGAACCATGCCTGCGCCTTGAGGCTGTAGAGCGTCCACAGGGCATTGGACGCCAGTATGATGAACTCGCCGCCACCTAGGGTGATCGAGCCGCTGTCCAGGAGATTTCCCGACACCAGGATCGCGCCGCCCAGCAGGGTCAGGCTGAGCGCCGTGGCGAAGCCCGGGTCGAAGCGGGCGCCCGTCACCACGCGCACTGTGGCGGCGGCAACCAGCGGGCCCGCGACCTGCACGGCCGCTGCCGAGATCGGATTGCTGAACTGGAGGCCCAACGTATAGAACACGAAGAAGCCGCTCATCATCAGGCCGAGCAGAATGAAGCGTCGCACGCCGACGTCGATCCGAAGGCCGCGCACGCCTTCCACCATCGCCACCAGCAGCGCCAGGATGATCGCGCCCGATGCCGTCCGGATCGCTGACATCGGGATCAGATCGAAATACCCCAGCATCACCTTCGACACCGGCACGTTGGCGCCCCAGCTCGCACCCACGAACACCATGGCGGCGAAGGCACCCAGCAGGTGGCGATGCTCGCGGGCGATCATCCTGCCCGCCGCGCGGCGCGCGCCATCCGCGTCTGGCGGATCTGCAATTGCGCGATGCCGGCCAACACGATGGCGCCACCCACGAGTTGCAGCCAGCTCGGCACGAACCCCATGAGCGCGGCGAGCCCGATGGCGAACACGGGCGCGGAATTGGAAAACAGCGAGGCGACCGGTACGCCGACCAGCGACACGCCGGTGTTCCACAGCAGCACCGCGACGGCGACCCCGAGCACGCCGATCCAGACGATCATGCCGCCTTCGACCAGCGTCGGCGCGCGCGTCGGCAGGTCCAACCCCAGCGTCATCCAGACGACGAAGCAGACTCCACCCAGCAGCACGCTGGCCACGCTGGAACTCAGCGCCGACAACGCCATCTGGCCGCGATCGGCCAGCCATTGCTGGGCCCGGATCGAGTACCAGCTCCAGCAGAGCTGGGCGATCACCAGCAGGATTTCACCACCCTCGACGCCCAGGCCGCCGGCGGTCCGCCCGGGCGTGCCCAGCACGACGAGGATGCCGCCGCAGACCACCAGCACGAGGGTGACATAGAAGCCCGGCGGCGGTGCCGCCCGCAGCAGAAGGCGCGACAGGATGGTGGCCCAGATCGGCCCACACATCAGGACGATGGCGGCCGTGGCAGGATGGGCATTGGCGACACCGAAGGTGTAGAGCACCGAGAAGGCCGTCATCGCGGCCCCCAGGCGGAACAACCGACCGGCTTGCAAGGGACGCGGCGGCGCCACGGGCGGCGTGCTGCACAGAACCGCAAGCCAGAGAACCGGCAGGCCCAGCACATAGCGCAACCACGACAGCAGCCACTTGTCGTAGTGCTCCGCCAAGGCCGCCAGCACCGGGATCATCGAGCCCCAGATCAGGGCCGCCAGAAGCAGGACGATGGTCGCGCGCCTGAGCGCACTGGTCGACGGGCCGGCCACGTGTCGCCAGTTCAGCCGGCGGCGCGGCGGCGCACCGCTTCGTAGCCGACGCGGCAATCCTTGTAGACGTCGGGCTTCTCGGTCGAAACGCGCGCCTCGACCACGCCGGGCTGCGTGAGGCAAAGGTCGAGGATCGCCTCGACCAGCGTCTCCTGCAGGTTGAAGTGGCGGCTTTTCGCCAGCGCCACGATCCCGTCATGCACGACGTCGTAGTTCAGCACGTTGGCGATCCGGTCGCCGTGCGCGGCTTCGGCCGGCCCCAACAGAAGATCGATGTTGACCACGACCGTCTGCGGCCCGTCCTTCTCGAAATCGTGGATGCCGATCGAGACTTGTAGGCGGAAGTCGCGGATGAAGATGTGGCGATTGAGGTCGGAACCCATGTCACTGCTTCTTCTTCTGGTCGAAGGCGATGTCGCGCGGTCGGCCCGTCAGGTGCTCGCCGCCGTCGACGACGATCGTGTCGCCGGTGTAGCTGGGCGTCGCCAGGATGAAACGGAGCGCGCGCACGAGATCTCCGGTCATGACGCCAACGCCGAGCGGATTGGCGGCGTGCTGCTCGGCGAAGCGGGCGTCGGTCTGGCTGCCGCTGCGGAGCGTGAGGCCGGGCGCGATGCCGGCAACCCTGAGGCGCGGCGCGAACGACTGGGCAAGCAGCGTCGTCAGGCCGCCCAGGCCGACCTTCGACAGCGTGTAGCACAGGAAATCCGGATTGAGGTTGACCAGCTTCTGGTCGAGCACGTTCACGATCACGCCGGTCTCCCCGGCCGGGAGCTGGCGCGCCAGGGCCTGCGACAGCAGCAGCGGTGCGCGGAGGTTGATCGCCATGTGCAGGTCGAAATCGGCTGCCTTGGCCACCGGCGCGCGATCGAGCTTGAACAGCGAGGCATTGTTCACCAGGCAGGTGAGCCGCACCCCGCGCGCCCGGCACTTTCCCACCAGCGCCTCCGCCTGACGGGCCGATGACAGGTCGGCGCGCACGGCCTTGGCGCGGCCACCGGCTGCCGTGATCGCGCCCACGGTCGCACGAGCACCAGCCGCCGAGCGATTGTAGTGCACGAAAACGAAGAAGCCGTCGGCCGCCAGCGCTTCCGCCAGCGCGCGGCCGATCCGCAATCCCGCCCCCGTGACCAACGCGCCCTTCATGCTGCGAAACCCGCTTCTCGTGACTAAAAGAACGGCGGGTTCTAGCATGGGGGTATGAGTTCGTCCCCGTTCGAGTCAGTCGACTGCGTTGTGATCGGTGCAGGTGTCGTGGGCCTTGCCGTCGCCCGCGCCCTTGCCCTTGCCGGCCGTGAGGTCATCGTGGTGGAGGCAGCCGACGGCGTCGGCACCGAGACCAGTTCGCGCAATTCCGAGGTCATCCACGCCGGCATCTACTATCCCAAGGGCAGCCTGATGGCGCGGACCTGCGTCGAGGGCCGCCACCGGCTTTATGCCTACTGCGCCGAGCACGGCGTGCCGCATCTCAACTGTGGCAAGCTGATCGTGGCCACCAACGAGTCCGAAAGCGAGAAGCTCGCCGAGATCAAGGGCCGCGCCGAGGCCAACGGCGTCGAAGGCAT
>JAUXST010000223.1 GCA_030679805.1 Reyranella sp.
GGCCGCGATGGGCGCGGCCGATCCGACAAAGGACATCATCATGGCGACCAACGACGATTCCGAATTCGAGCCCGTGCACGCAACATCCCCGACCGATCACGTCCTCGCCGAGCTGCAGCTCTACGGTCATCGTCCCTTCCAGGATGAGCCAGATCCCAGACCGTTGCCTGAAGCCCCAGTCATTGGCGGCGCCGTCGTCGATATCTTCGATGCGCTGGTCGCGACGCTCACCGACACCCGTCTCGAGCCCGATCTCGAGGAACTGCTGTGGTCGACCGTCAACCTGTTCCATCGCGCCGCCCACCGGATCGAGCGTGAGCTCGACGCCAACGAGCAGGCGCAGCGGCGCAGCCAGAAGGAGCAGAACGGCTCGGAGGTCCGCTCGGTCGAACTGGAGCGTCTCGTCGCCGAGGGCCTGACCCTGATCGAACGCCGCAATGCCCTGGAACTCTTCCGCGACCAGGCCGCCGATCGCTTCGAGGTCCATACCGGCTCGGCCTGGCGGCCGCGCACCGGGTCGATGGTCAATCACCGGGCGCTCACCGCGGCGATGATCGACAGCCGGGACTTCCTGGCCGCCCGCCGCCGGGCCGAGACCGAACTGCTGGTACCCGCTGGACCGAAGATCGCCTTCACCGGCGGTGCCGACTTCAACGACCATCGCCTGATCTGGAGCATGCTCGACAAGGTCCGCGCCAAGCATCCCGACATGGTCCTGCTGCACGGCGGCTCGCCGACCGGCGCCGAACGCATCGCCGCCCGCTGGGCCGACGACCGCAAGGTGCCGCACATCCCGTTCAAGCCGGACTGGACCCGGCACGCCAAGGCCGCGCCGTTCAAGCGCAACGACCAGATCCTCGAGGTCCTGCCGATCGGGGTCATCGTCTTCCCGGGCTCGGGCATCCAGGAGAACCTCGCGGACAAGGCCCGCAAGCTCGGCATCCCGGTCTGGCGTTTCGGCACGGGCGGCGCATAAGCGCCGCCTTTTGGCCAACTTCACATTCGACAGTTATTAGATCGCGCCATGGTGGTGGTGGAAGGCGCAGCCGTTCGACCATTGTCACGGAGATCCACCATGCTTGCCATTGGCATCGTTCTCAGCGTCTTTGGCCTAGGCTTCTTCTGCTGGCTTCTGTTCACGCTCGCTATCTATGCGCTTCCCTTCCTTGCCGGACTGACCGCGGGTCTCGCTGCCTTTAACGCCGGGGCAGGTGTCATCGGTGCGATCATCGTGGGGCTTGTGATCGGCGGCGCGACCTTGGCGCTGGGGCAGATTGCCTTTGCCACCACCCGCACGCCGCAGATCCGCGCCGTCATCGGCCTGCTCTATGCCGTGCCGGCAACGGTCGCCGGCTATCAGGTGTCGTTTGCGCTGGCCGTCATCGGCATGTCCGCCGGCGGCTGGCAGACGGCATTCGCCGTTGTCGGGGCTGTTCTCTCTGGCGTCACGGCCTTCTCGCGCATGACGCTGTTTTTCCTGCCGCCGGACGGACAGGGCATCGGAGGAGCCCCAACTCACTCGCCGGTTGGATGGCGGCCACACGACCAGAGACGGCGACGCATTCGGCATTCCTCATCGTCGGGATTGGCGAAAGGTAGGTGATGAAGGCTCGTTGTGACGCGCGAGCGTGGACGCGGCCCTCGTTAGCGCTTCGATAAGCCTGCGTCTTCGCTACGGCCGACAGAGGCTGTGGCGGGTTCATCGTTTGCATCAGGTTGGCTGGGGCGATGCCGTCCCTTTTCTACGCGACGGCCGCCTTCTCTTCGCCCGGCATGCCGGACCTCTTGTGCAGGACCCTTCAGGTTGGCCACGACTTCTCGTGAGGATGCTGTTCGGCGTACGACCCACGGCCTCTCCTTGGCTTGATCTAGCCGTAGGACGGCTGCGCCTCGATCGCCTGAGCCGCAACGGCGGCGGAGCGACTTTCTTCCCCTGGGCTTCGCCCATTCCTCGCGAGGCAAGAAAGTCGCTCCGCCGCCATCCTCCGCTGTGCTCCGGCCCGCGAGCGGGTGCAGCGTCGATCGCCTCCGGCAAACGATCGCCATCGAGGCCGCGATGGTCGCGGGGCTCGAAACAGCAAGGAGAAGTCACATGGCCAACATCGGTTCCTTCAAGAAGTCCGGCAACGAGTACCAGGGCGAGATCGTCACCCTGAGCGTCCAGACCAAGGGCGTCCGCATCGTCCCCGAGGCCAGCCGCTCGAATGACAACGCCCCCAGCCACCGGGTCTTCGTCGGCCGCGCCGAAATCGGGGCCGCCTGGTCGAAGCGCTCCAGCGAGGGCCGCGACTACCTCTCGCTCAAGCTCGACGATCCGAGCTTCAACGCGCCGATCTTCGCCAACCTGTTCGACGTCGAGGACGGCGAGGGCTCTTCCCTGATCTGGTCGCGCAGCCGCAAGAAGAACGGCGAGTAAGCCGACGCCCCCGAGGCCCCGCCCGGTCCGCCGGGCGGGGCTTTTTCTTTGCTCGTCATGCGCGCGCGAAGGCCGTGAGTCTGACGAGAACAGCAGGCTCACCGCCCGAGGGAATGAGTTCAAGCCTCAGCTGTTGGCGACAGAGAAGACGAACACTAGCGATTCGCTTCTGATGATGATGGGCGCGTCCGGCTCCGCCGGACCGGGCACTATGCGGCCGCATGGGAGGGGTTTGGCGGCCGCACGAAGCCGCCCTTCGGTTGAAGGGAGGGAAGGGCGTCTTCGCCTTGCGGTAACGATCCCTCGCGCGATATCAGCTCTTCACGTGAGGCGTGTCATCCTCAA
>JAUXST010000343.1 GCA_030679805.1 Reyranella sp.
AGCGAAGGATCTCCCGTTGCCGGCGTTAGGTCCTTCGCTACGCTCAGGACGACAGGGTACTCAATTGGGCATTTCTGCCGGACTTCAATCACTAGTCGGATGGTGGCACGGTTCCGGGCCTGGGGTCGATGGGCAGCAGGCGATCGAGGCCCAGGAGTTTCTCGTAAAGCGTGGCGGCCTGCAGCAGGGCCGCCTCGCCGCGGGGTTTGCCGACCAGCTGCAATCCCACGGGCCGGCCGTAGGGGTCGAAGCCGCAGGGTACGGCAATGGCGGGGCTGCCGGCGACGGTGATCGCCGAATTGAGCGTCGAGCCCGACATGTAGTTCTCGAGCTTCTTGCCGTTGATGGTGGCGGGCGCGCGCAGGTTGACGTCGAAGGCGGCGGTCGGGGCGCTCGGCGTCACCAGCAGGTCGTAGGTCTGGAAGAACGCGACCAGGCGCCGGAAAAGGGCGGCGCGCTCGCGCTCGGCCCAGGCGAGCTGGCTGGTGGTCTGTTTTAGGCCAAGCTCGGTGTTCCAGATGATGTCCGGTTTGAACTTGTCGCGATGCTCCTGGATCTGCAGCTCGCGATCGACGACGAACTGCTGGCTGCGCAACGCCATGAAGATCTCGTCGACCGGACCGAAGTCGGGCGAGACCTCCTCGACGATGCAGTCCAGCTCCTCGAAGCGCCGCGCCGCCTGGGTGCAGATCTCGCGGACATCCCGGTCGAGTTCGAACCGGCCGCCGAAGTCCGCCGTCCAGGCGACGCGCTTCGGGGCGACGGGGTTGGCGACCGCGGCGCTGAAAGATTGCGCGGGCGCATCGAAGGTCATCGGGTCCTGCGGACAGAAGCCCGCCATGGCATCGAGGAACAGCGCGAGGTCAGCCACGTTGCGCGCCATCGGCCCCTGCACCGACTGCGGCGACCAGAGATTGTTGGAGGTGCCGCGCGTCACGCGGCCCGGCGAGGGCCGCAGGCCAACGGTCGAGCAATAGGTGCCGGGCCGGCGCAGCGAGCCGCCATGGTCGGAACCGTGCGCCAGCCAGACCTCGCCGGTCGCCACCGACACCGAGCCGCCGCCGGTCGACCCGCCGCAGGTGAGCGAGGTGTTCCAGGGATTGCGTGTGCGACCGAACACCTCGTTGAAGGTGCTGCCGCCGGCGCCGAACTCCGGCGTGTTCGACTTGCCCATCACGATGCCGCCCTTGCGCTCGATGCGCTCGACCAGGGGATTGGACCTGGCCGGCACATGGTTGGCGAAGATCGGCGAGCCGTAGGTGGTGCGCACGCCCGCGACGTCGGTCAGGTCCTTGATCGAGACCGGAAGGCCGGCGAGCCAGCCTGCTTCGCTTGAAGCTTCGCAGGCCTCGCCGCCCGCCATGACGCGCCTGGCGTGGTCGCGCGCGCGGTCGAGGCAGAGGGTCGGCAGTGCATTCACAGCCGGCTCGACCTCGGCGATGCGCCGGGCGGAGGCCTCGACAAGGTCGAGCGGCGAGATCTCCTTCCTCTTCAGCCGCGCCACGGCCTCAACGGCGGTCATCTTCCAAAGCTCGTCACTCATGGTCAGCTCCAACATCAAGGCAGACTGAGAAAGCCGCTGCGCCGGCGCTGCGCCATCAGGAGCGCGCCCAACATCATCAGGTTCAGGAGGTTGAACGCCAGCGCGGCCTGGAAGGCCGAGCGGTAGGAGAGCGTCGCGTCGAAGATCGCGCCGCCCAGCCAGCCGCCCACGGCCATGCCCGCCATGGCGAACAGCATGACCACGCCCAGGCGCCAGCCGCCGATGGTGGGCCCGTAGAGATAGCGCAGGATCAGCGCGTAGCCCTGCACGATGGCGATGTAGGGAATGCCGTGGATCACCGAGAGCGTGTAGATGCCCGACAGGCCCTCGACGAAGACGAAGCCCAGTAGCGAGGCGATCTGGATGAGGGCGCAGAGCAGGCTCACCTTGATCGGACCGATGTAGTCCGAGAGCCGGCCCATGGCGAAGGTGGCGGCCACGGCCGTGAGCAGGATCAGCGCGATCGCCTCGGAACCGCGCGCCGGCGAGAAGCCGAGATCGCCGCAGAAGGCCACCATGTGCACGAACGGCACGGCCATGGCGGTGCAGCAGCAGAAACCCGCCGCCGAGAGCAGCACCATGAGGGAGAGCGACGACATCGGCAGGGCCGAGTGGTCCTCGACCGGCCGCGCCGCCTTGCCGCGCGCGACCGGCGAGGGCCGGACGTAGAAGGCGCAGGCGAACAGCAGCACACCCGCCGTCACTCCGTAGATCACCAGCGTCTGGCGCCAGCCGACCTCGGGCAGCAGCCAACGGTAGACTTGCGGCCAGACGAAGCCCGAGATCGCGGGCCCGACCGAGATGATCGACACTGCCGTGCTGCGGCGGCGGTGGAACCAGCCCTGGATGTTGTTCATGGCCGGCGTGAAGGTGGCGGCATTGCCGAGGAAGCCCAGCGGAATGGCATAGCCGGCGTAGAGCGCCAGGACGCCGCCACTGCTGGCGAGCCACCCGCCGGCCAGGATCGAGACGCCGGCGATCAGCAGTGGCACCCTGGGGCTGGTGCGGTCGGCCAGCCAGCCCATGAAGACGCCGCCCACGCCCATCGAGAAGAAGCCCACCATGTAGGCGAACGACGGCACGGCGCGGCGGTCGCCGAACTCGGCGGCAATTTCCTTGAGCCCGACGACCGGCAGGTAGATCGCCCCGCCGCCCAGGCCGATGCAGAACATCGAGACGAAGGCCAGGCGCCAGGCGTAGGGGCTGTCGACTCCCCGACGGTCGGCGACCGCCGTCATTCGCGCGCGAGGGCCGCCTCGGCCGCGGCTCTGGTGTCGAGCACCTGGTCGTCGTCCATCAGCACGGTCACCTTGCGCAGCTTGCCGGTAAAGGCGAACGGCACCTCGTAGTGCGACACCGGGCTCGAGCGATCGCGGCCGATGTCGAGGCCCGACCACGAGATGAAGCTGACGAAGCCGTTCTGGACGTCGAAGCTGCCCACCGGCTCGCCGTCGATCAGCAGGGTGGCGAGGTTGCGGCCCTTGTCGCGCCGCATGCGCACGCCCAGCCGCCGGTGACCGGCCGGCACCGGCCGGTCGGAGACGATCAGGTGATGCTCGCCGCCGATGTTCATGTCGTAGGCGAGCTTGCCGTCCTTCATGTAGAGCGAATAGCCGGTGGTCGCGTCGCCGTGGGCGATCAGCACGCCCTCGGTGGTCGCGCCGTCGACATGGGCCTCGGCCTCGATCGTGTAGGTACGGTTGCGCACGTCGGGCGCCACGTCGGTCGGCACGTGGCCCATGCCGGCGTGAAAGACGAAATGCTTGCGCGGCCCGTGGAAGCGCTTGGCGTTGTCGCCGAAGCGCTGCTGGAAGCGATCGTCGAGCGGCAGCACCTTGTGCGCCTCGGCCTGGCGCCACCATTCCTCGATCATCGCCGCCAAACGCTCGGGCTCGCGCTCGGCGAGATCATCGATCTCGTTGAAATCCTTCTCGAGGTGATAGAGTTCCCACTTGTCGTTGGCGAAGTCGCTGCCCGGCGGATGGAACGACACCGCCTTCCAGCCGTCCTGAACGAGGCCGCGATGGCCGAACATCTCGAAATACTGCGCCTTGGACTTGGACCGCGCCCGCTTGTTCTTGAGGCTCCGGGCGAAGCTGGTGCCCTCGAGCGGCATCTGCTTGACGCCGTTGATCGTCCTGGGCGGCTTGACGCCCACGACGTCCAGCAGGGTCGGCACGAGATCGCTGGCGTGGCAGAATTGGTGGCGCAGCTCGCCGCGGGCGGCGATGCCCTTGCCCCAGGCCATGACCAGCGGATCGCGGATGCCTCCGCCATGGGTGTTCTGCTTGTAGCGCTTGAGCGGCGTGTTGGCAGCCATGGCCCAGCCCAGCGGGAAATTGGAGTGCGTGTCGGGGCCGCCGATGTCCTCGATGCGCGCGATCTTCTCGTCCAGCGTCTCGCGTCGCAGGTTGTAGGGGCCCATGGCGTTGACCATGCCGAAGGGGCCGCCCTCCTGGCTGGCGCCGTTGTCGGACATCACGACCACCAGCGTATCGTCGAGCTGGCCGGCAGCCTCGAGGAACGCCATCAGCCGAGCGATGTGCTGGTCGGCATGGTCGAGCATGGCGGCATAGGCCGCCTGCAGGCGCGTGAACATGCGCCGCTCGCCCTCGGCCACCTCCGCCCACGGCCGCACGACGTCGTTGCGCGGTGGCAGGCGCGTGCCCTTGGGAACGATACCGAGCGCAATCTGCCGGGCGAGGCGGCGCTCGCGCTCGACGTCCCAGCCTTCGGCAAAAATAGCGTCGTACTTGGCGATCAGATTGAAGGGCGCCTGGTGCGGCGCATGGCAGGCGCCGAAGGCGAGCCACGTCAGCCACGGCGTC
>JAUXST010000349.1 GCA_030679805.1 Reyranella sp.
TTCCAGGCCGCGCGGACGTGGGTGCATTGCGAGTGAGAAGCATCGCAGCCAAGGATTGCCCCTGTGGCGAGTGGCCGGGCAAGGGCCCGGAAGGCAAGTATCATCCGGCGGTCGTGCTCGATCTCGACTATTGGCTGTTGATGCCGCGGCGCTAGGCGAATTTCGCAGCGAAATCCGGGGCTTAACGCATCGATAGGGTCGACATTCGTTGACTTGGAGCCGTTGAGCGCTAAAAAAGCCCAGCCGCTTTCGGCAAGTGAGGTTCCCCCGCGATGAGCGTCGCCAATCGGCCGGTGCATCGGCCGCTTTCCCCGCATCTGCAGGTCTATCGGCCGCAGCTCACCTCCGTCCTGTCGATCCTGCATCGGGCGACCGGCATCGCGCTCTCGGTGGGCGCGCTCTACCTCGCGACCTGGGTGATCTATGCCGCGGCCAGCCCCAAGGCCTACGCCCTGTTCCAGGGCTTCAACACCTCGATCGTGGGCCGCATCGTGCTCGGCGGCTGGCTGTTCTGCGCCTTCTATCATCTGTGCAACGGCATCCGGCACCTGTTCTGGGATGCCGGCTACGGCTTCGAACTCAAGGATGCCTACCGCAGCGGCTGGATCGTCGTCGCCGTGTCGCTGATCGCGACGGCGGTGTCGTGGGTCGTTGGCCTGCGGCTGGTGTGAGGAGGCAACGATGAGCGACCTCAGAACCCCTCTCGCCCGCGCCCGCGGTCTCGGATCGGCCCGCGACGGCCTGCACCACTGGTGGGCACAGCGGCTGACGGCGATCGCGCTGATCCCGCTGGTCGTGTGGTTCGCGATCTCGCTGGTGATGCTGAGCGGCGCCGACCATGCCGTCGTGCGCGCCTGGATCGGCTCGCCGCTGGTCATGGTGCTGCTGATCCTGACGATCGGAGTCGGGCTGCACCACGGCCAGCTCGGCCTGCGGGTGGTGATCGAGGATTACGTCCATGGCGACGGCCGGAAGCTGGCGCTGATCGTCGCCGTCAGGTTCGTGGCGGTGGTCTTTGGATTGGCCGCCGTCGTGGCCATCCTGCGTATCGGATTCGGAGGCTGAGATGACGGAGGCGAGCAGCGGCAAGAGCAGTGGCGCCGCGCCGGGCACGGTCAATGTCGGCGGTCGCTCCTATACGGTGATCGACCACGAATACGACGTCGTGGTGGTAGGCGCCGGCGGCGCCGGTCTGCGCGCCACCCTCGGCATGGCCGAGAAGGGCCTGAAGACGGCCTGCGTCACCAAGGTGTTCCCGACCCGCAGCCACACCGTGGCGGCCCAGGGCGGCATCTCCGCCTCGCTCGGCAACATGGGGCCCGACGACTGGCGCTGGCACATGTACGACACCGTCAAGGGATCGGACTGGCTGGGCGACCAGGACGCCATCGAATACATGGTGCGCGAGGCCATCCCGGCGATCGTCGAACTCGAGCACTACGGCGTGCCCTTCAGCCGCACGCCCGAGGGCAAGATCTACCAGCGTCCATTCGGCGGCATGACCACCGAGTTCGGCAAGGGCATCGCCCAGCGCACCTGCGCCGCCGCCGACCGCACCGGCCACGCCATCCTGCACACGCTCTACCAGCAGTCGCTCAAGAACCACGCCGAGTTCTTCATCGAGTATTTCGCCCACGACATCATCATGGACGAGGGTGGCGTCTGCCGCGGCGTCATGGCGTGGAACCTCGACGACGGCACCATTCATCGCTTCCGCGCCCACATGGTGGTGCTGGCGACCGGCGGCTACGGCCGCATCTACTTCACCGCGACCTCGGCCCACACCTGCACCGGCGACGGCGGCGCCATGGCGCTGCGCGCCGGGCTGCCGATCCAGGACATGGAGTTCATCCAGTTCCATCCCACCGGCGTCTATGGCGCCGGCTGCCTGATCACCGAGGGCGTGCGCGGCGAGGGCGGCTACGTCACCAACGCGAGCGGCGAGCGCTTCATGGAACGCTACGCGCCGTCGGCCAAGGACCTCGCGTCGCGCGACGTCGTCAGCCGCTCGATGACCATCGAGATCCGCGAAGGCCGCGGCTGCGGCCCGAACAAGGACTACATCGAGCTGCACGTCGAGCATCTCGACCCGAAAGTGATCCACGAGCGCCTGCCCGGCATCGCCGAGACGGCGCGCATCTTCGCCGGCGTCGACGTCACGCGTCAGCCGATCCCGATCCTGCCGACCTGCCACTACAACATGGGCGGCATCCCGACCAATGTTCACTGCGAAGTGGTGACGGTGAAGGACGGCGATCCCAACCACGTCGTGCCCGGCCTGATGGCAGTGGGCGAGGCGGCCTGCGTCTCGGTCCACGGCGCCAACCGGCTCGGCTCCAACTCGCTGCTCGATCTCGTCGTGTTCGGTCGCGCCGCCGCCATCCGCGCCGGCAAGGTGCTGACGCCGGGCGAGGCGCACCGGCAGATGCCGCATGCCGGCGAAGCGGCCATCGCCCGCCTCGACCGCCTGCGCCACGCCGCGGGCGGCACCGGTACCGCCCAGCTGCGCAACACGATGCAGCGCACCATGCAGAACGACTGCGCCGTGTTCCGCACCCAGCAGAGCCTCGACGAGGGCTGCGCCAAGATGGACAAGGTGTTCGACGGCATCGCCGATATCCGCGTAAAAGACCGGTCGATGATCTGGAACTCCGACCTGGTGGAGACGCTGGAGTTCGAGAACCTGATCGTCCAGGCCCAGGGCACCATCCGCTCGGCCGCCAACCGCAAGGAAAGCCGCGGCGCGCATGCGCGCGAGGACTTCCCGGAACGCAACGACAAGGAATGGATGAAGCACACGGTCGTGTGGGTCGAGGAGAACGGCAAGACCCGCATCGACTACCGGCCGGTCAATCTCCAGCCGATGTCGAACGACGTGCAATCCTTCCCGCCCAAAGCTCGTGTGTATTAGAGGCACAGATGGCTGAATTCGCACTGCCCGCCAATTCCAGGATCGGCGTCGGCGAGACCTACAAGGCGGCGGCGGGCACCAAGAACGTCAAGACGTTCAAGGTCTATCGCTGGACGCCGGACGACGGCAAGAACCCCAGCGTCGACACCTACGAAGTCGACATGGACACCTGCGGTCCGATGGTTCTCGACGCGCTGATCAAGATCAAGAACGAGATCGACAGCTCGCTCACCTTCCGCCGCTCGTGCCGCGAGGGTGTGTGCGGGTCGTGCGCCATGAACATCGACGGCACCAATACGCTAGCCTGCACCAAGTTCATCGCCGAGATGAAGGGCGACATCAAGATCTACCCGCTGCCGCACATGCCGGTGGTGCGCGACCTGGTGCCCGACCTCAACGTACCCTACGCCCAGCTCGCCTCGATCGAGCCCTGGATGAAATCGTCCACCCAGCCGCCGACGCGCGAGCGCCTGCAGTCGCCGGAGGAGCGCGCCAAGCTCGACGGCCTGTGGGAATGCATCCTGTGCTTCTGCTGCACCACCTCGTGCCCGAGCTACTGGTGGAGCGGCGAGCGCTATCTCGGCCCGGCTGTGCTGCTGCAGGCCTATCGCTGGATCGCCGACAGCCGCGACGATGCCATCGGCGAGCGCCTCGACGCGCTGGAGGATCCGTTCCGCCTCTATCGCTGCCACACCATCATGAACTGCACCAAGACCTGCCCCAAGGGCCTCAATCCGGCCAAGGCGATCGCCGAGATCAAGAAGATGATGATCGAACGGACGATTTGACCGCCACGACCAACAAACTCAGCCAAGGCGCGCCCACCGGCGCGCCTTTTGCTATGGTGAGCCCGCTGAAGACATATCAGGGGGCTTCAAACATGTTCAAAAAATCCATCGCCGCCGCGGCGGCGGCGCTCTCAGCCGTTGTGGCGTTTGCCGCGACGCCGGCCTCGGCCGGCCAGACCTTCGATGCCGTGAAGGCCAAGGGCTTCGTCCAGTGCGCCGTGAACACCGGCCTGGCCGGCTTCTCCTTCGCCGACAGCCAGGGCAAGTGGACCGGCCTCGACGTCGATCTCTGCAAGGCGATCGCCGCCGCCATGTTCGGCAATGCCGAGAAATCGAAGTTCACGCCGACCACGGCCCAGCAGCGCTTCGTGGCGCTGCAGTCGGGCGAGGTCGACGTCATTACGCGCAACGCCACGCAGACGCTGATGCGCGACACCGCGCTCGGTTTCAACATCGCCGGCGTGAATTTCTATGATGGCCAGGGCTTCATCGTGCCGACCAAGAGCGGCATCAAGAGCGCCAAGGAACTGAACGGCGCCACTATCTGCGTCCAGCCGGGCACGACGACGGAACTCAACCTCGCCGACTATTTCCGCGCCAACAAGATGACGTTCAAGCCGGTGCTGATCGAGAAGCTCGACGAGCTTCTGCAGGCATACGCCTCCGGTCGCTGCGATTCCTACACGACCGACGCCTCCGGCCTGGCGGCCGTCCGGGCCGGCCAGCTCGCCGGCAAGGGCGAGCACACGATCCTGCCGGAACGCATCTCCAAGGAGCCGCTCGGTCCGATCGTGCGCCACGGCGACGACCAGTGGCTCGATCTCGTGAAATGGGTCCTGATGGGCATGATCGAGGCCGAGGAGATGGGCATCACCTCCAAGAACGTCGACGAGATGCTGAAAAGCGAGGATCCGGCGATCAAGCGCTTCCTCGGTGTCACGCCGGGCTACGGCAAGGCCGTCGGCGTCGACGAGAAGTGGATATACAACGTCGTCAAGCAGGTCGGGAACTACGGCGAAAGCTACGACCGCAACGTCGGCCCGGCCACGCCGCTCAAGCTCGAACGCGGCCAGAACGCGCTGTGGACCAAGGGCGGCCTGATGTACGCCATTCCGTTCCGGTGAGTTCTAACCGCTGCGCTCGAAACGCATCCGCTTGATGCGGCCGGTCGAGATCTGCAGCGCCACGATGCGGCCGGCGCGGTCGTGTTCGAGATGGGCGAGCTGGGTCGCCGTGATCCAGCCCGCCGGGCTCACGACCTCGACGGTGTCGGCATCGATGCCGGCCAGAGACCATGCCGGCCCACCGGCGATCAACGGTCCGCTGACGCCCATGGTGTAATCCGCGCCGCCGCGCCTGACGTGCCAGGTAGCGCCCGAATCGGGCGAGACGTAGGTGCCGGCGATGGCGGCAGGAACCGGCTTGCGGCGGCCGAGCTTCCTGAAGGCCAGTATCCGGCCGGCGCCGAGGTCGACGCGCAGCGTTCCGGCCCGGCCGGGCTTCAGCGCGAACTCGAATGAGCCGCGTTCGGCCGCGAACCAGCCGTCCGCCCGGCGGCCGAGGACAAACGGGATGCCGTTCTGGGTGACCACCGCCTCGCCGTTGCGCCACGCCAAGTCGAACAGCGACGGTTCGTCGGCATTGAACCAGGCGCCCGCGATCGGCTTGATCTCGTCCGCGGTGATAGATGCCGCCAGGGGCTTCATCTTTTTGTTGCCCTCCAGCGCCAGCGCCGCGATGGCGCGCGCCTGGCGCCAAGGGTCGATGCTGCCGAGGTTGGCGATCACCACCACGGTGAGACCGGCCTCCGGCACGCGCAGGAACTCGGTGCGGAAGCCCGGCCACAGCCCGCCGTGGCCGATGGTGGCCAATCCGCGCAGCTCGTCGGCCTGCACGCCGCGGCGATACTTGTTGGCGTGGCCGCCGGTGAGCGGCGCGGTGGCCGCGAGCTGGGTCGGCAGCGTCCTGGGCTCGAGCGTCGGCTGGTCGAAATGCCTGGACCAGATCAGCAGGTCCTCGACGGTGGAGACGAGGCCGCCCTCGCCGCCCTGCGGGTAGGCGTGCGCGGCGCGGCGGAAGCCTGATGTCGCGTCGCCGAGATAGCCCGACGCGAGGCCCGGGATCACGGTATCGATCTCCGGCGCCAGCGTCGTGCCGGTCATGCCCAGCGGCTCGAAGATGCGCTCGGCCAGGAACGCGCCCAGCTTCTTCTTCGCCAGTTTTTCAACGATCAGGCCGAGCAGCAGGAAGTTGGTGTTGCTGTAGAGAAAGCGGCTGCCCGGCGCGAAGTTGAGATGGCGGTTGCGCAGGCAGGCGGCCAGCAGGTCGGCTGGCCGCGCCGGCTTGTCGAGGCCGTGGCCGCCCAGCCGCAGCAGCTCGAGGAAATCGGGTAGGCCGCTGCAGTTGCGCATCATCTGGTCGATTGTGACCGGCAGAGGCACGAGCTCGGGCAGGTATTCGTGCGGCGGATCGGCGAGTTCGAGCTTGCCCTCGGCCGCCAGCATCAGCGCCGCCGTGACGGTGAACTGCTTGCTGACCGAGGCGATGCGAAAGCGCGTCGCCGGGCCGATCGGCACGCCGAGTTCGATGCTGGCAAGGCCATAGCCCTTGCAGAGCTCGACGGTGCCGCCGCGCATGACGGCCGCGACGGCACCCGGCGAACCGGCCGCGGTGTAGCGGGAGAACAGCGCATCGACGCGCCGTTCGAGGGTCAAGGTTCCGATGGATTTGGACATGAGAGGCAGTCAAGCGAAGCGGCTCGCGCTTGTAAAGCCGAGCCGCTACCTTGGACCGAACACAGGAGGAACGCGCCGATGCAGCGCCAGTTCGTGAAGGTAGAGAAAGGCCTGGGTCCGCAAGGCCGAATCGCTGTCGTGCGCTTCGACCGCGGCGACAACATCAATGCGTTGAGCCAGCAGGCGATGCGCGAGCTGCGCGATGTGCCGCGCGATTTCGAGGACGATCTCGAAACCTCGGTCGTGATCCTCGCCGGTTCGGCCAAGGCGTTCTGCGCCGGCTTCGATCTAAAGGATCCGGAAGGCCGCGCACGCGACGGCCTGTCGGTCGGCGAGCGCATCCATCGCCAGCGCCTCGGCCCCAAGATGTGCAAGGCCTGGCAGGACATGGACCAGATCACCATCGCCGCGGTCGAAGGCCATTGCGTCGGCGGTGGCGCGGCGCTGGTGGTGTCGCTCGACTTCCGCACCTGTGGCCGCTCGGCGCACTTCCGCATTCCCGAGATCGAACTGGGCATGAACATGAGCTGGGGTTCGATTCCGCGCATGTTGGCGCTGATGGGCCCGGCGCGGACCAAGCAGGCGGTGATCCTGGCGTCCGACCGCATCGGCGCCGCCGACGCGCTGGATTGGGGCCTGGTGGAGAAGGTCGTCGACGACGGCCAGGCGCTCGCGGCGTCGATGGAATTCGCCGAGCGCATCGCGCGCCAGCCGCCGATTCCCGTGCGCATGACCAAGAGCACGGTCAATCGCCTGGCGCACGCGCTGGACGATCTCGGCGCCCACATGGATGCCGACCAGAACGTCCTGACGGGATTGACCGAGGACTACAAGGAAGGAACCTCGGCGTTCCGCGAAAAGCGCAAGCCCGTGTTCAAGGGCCGTTAGTGGACCGCGGGCCTCCAGGCCCGCTCATGATGCGGACCTGGAGGTCCGCGGTCCGATGAGGTCGTTGGCGCTTCCGGACCGGCAGTCAATCGATGATCGCCCGGCGCCCTAGATCAACCGCAGCAAAACTTGCCCGATCGAATGATCCGGCTGTTTGCGCAGGACCACGTGCGCTCTTTCCCGCGTCGGCAGAATATTCTCGCGTAGATTGGCTTCGTTGATGTCCGACCAAATTCGGCGCCCGATCTCGCGCGCCTCTTCTTGGGGCAGATCCTTGTAGTGATGGAAATACGAACTCGGCTTCTGGAACGCGGTGCGTTGCAGGAGCAGGAAGCGTGCGAGATACCAGGCCTCGATGTCCGTCGTCGCGGCGTCGACGTAGATGGAAAAATCGAAGAAGTCGGAAAGTATCACCGAGGCTGGCCTGCCGCCGGCGAGCCCGGGCTGCAAGACGTTCAATCCCTCGAAGATGAGGACGTCGGGGCGGCGCACGACCTGCCATTCGTCCGGGACGATATCGTAGGTCTGGTGCGAATAGACCGGCGCCCTGACCTCCGCGCGGCCGGCTTTGACGTCGCTCAGGAACTGCACCATTTTTTTGGTGTCATAGCTCTCCGGGAATCCCTTGCGCCGCATCAGCCGCTCTTCTTCGAGCTGTCGATTGGGATGCAGAAAGCCGTCGGTGGTTACCAGATCGACCCGAGGATGATCCGGCCAGCGTGCCATGAGCGCCTGGAGAATACGCGCGAATGTGCTCTTGCCCACGGCCACGCTTCCGGCGATCGCGATGACATAAGTGCGCCCGGCAACCGGCCTTCCCAGAAAGGTATCGGTGACGCCGTTCAGATTGCGTGCGGCCCGCACATGGAGATTGAGCAGCCGTGACAATGGCAGATAGACCTCGGTAAGTTCTTCGAGTGAAACATTTTCATTGATGCCTCGAAGCGATACGAGGTCCTCCTGCGAAAGTGTGAGGGGAGAGTGCGCGCGTAGAGCGGCCCATTCAGCTCTGCTGAACTCTTGGTATGTGTCAGACTGCATGCGCGCGCTCCGACAACTGCATCCGGCCGACGAGGAATTCAGAGCTTCCGGCCCGGTAACCGATCTATGACGGCTTGGCGCTCGGGGTCGTCGAGCATCGCCCAGCGGCCGATTTCCTCGATCGTGCGCTTGCAGCCTATGCAGAAGCCGCTTTTCTGATCGAGCTTGCAAATGCCGATGCACGGAGACATCACGCGCCGCAGCATCGACATAGAAGGATCGGCCACGGTGGTATCAGGGCTTCTTGCTGAGAAGGGCGAGCTGGCTCTGCAGCTCGTCGAGCTTGCGCTTGAGATCGTCGATCACGACCTCTTCCTTCGGCGCGGCGGGGGGAGCAGCACGCGACGTTTCCGGTTTGGGCGCATCCTGCCCGTTGACCGCGGGGACACTTTGGCCTGCCTGGCCCGGTTGTCCCGATCCAGGTTGGCCCGGGCGGAACGGATTGAACACCCGCATGGCCTCCTCGAACATCGCCATGTTCTGCTTGCCCATGGTCTCGAACTGCTGGAACGGATTGAAGCCGAAGGCGTTCTGCAGGTAGCTGCGCATCTGCTCCTGGTTGCGCGCGAATTGCGACATCGACATCTCGAGATATTGCGGCACCACGCCCTGCAGGCTGTCGCCGTAGAAGGAGATGAGCTGGCGCAGGAACGGGATCGGTAGCAGCGTCTGTCCGCCCTTGCTCTCTTCCTCGAAGATGATCTGCGTCAGGACCGAGCGCGTGATCTCGTCGCCGGTCTTGGCGTCGTAGACGACGAAGTCGGTCTTGTCCTTCACCATCTGGGAAAGATGCTCGAGCGTGACATAGGCGGAGGTCGCCGTGTTGTAGAGGCGCCGGTTTGCGTATTTCTTGATGACGACGGGAGCGGGCTTCGGTCCGCCCTCGGGTACTGCCTGCTCGGCCATTACGCGTCGCTCCTCTGGCTCCCGCACGGTAAACGCTCGTTCACGCCGGGGCCGCCACATTAGCGCCGATACCGCAGTGCGACAAGATGGGCTTAGCGCCTGCAATACCGCGTTCCGTCACGATGGGCTGGCAGCGATAGGCTATAGTGAGCGCATGGCCTCTGAAAACGACGAACAGTCGGCCGACTTCGACAAGCTGGCCCGGCGCTATCTCGACCTTTGGCAAGGCCAGCTGGCCGGTCTCGCCGCCGACCAGGCCTTGACCGAGCAGATCGCTCGCCTGTTCGCGGTCGCGAACGCCCAGGTTGCGTCTGCGATGCAGGCCGTCCAAGGAGCATCTCATGCCGCCAGATCCCCTTCTTCCGAGGCTGGGACCGCGCCCGCTGCCGCTGCACCTGGGCACGGCGCTGATGACGTGGGCGAGCTCCGAAAGCGCGTGGAGACACTGGAAGCCCGGATCGCCGAACTCGAAGCCCGGCTCGCCTTCGTCCCAAACTCAACCCCCTGAGGCCATCGCAGCACTCCTGCCCGAGATCGCCGCTCTCGAAGCCCGAGACGGCGCCGGCCGGTTCGAAGAGGCGCTGCGGCGCGAGATCGGGCGGCGCATGCATCGGCTGGCCGACGGGGTGCTCGCCTATCGCCAGCACACGGTCCACCGCACGCTGGAGAATCCGCCGGCCGTATGGAGCGAGGGCAACACGCGCCTGCTCGACTACGGCGCCACCCATCGCGCGGCTCGCATCAGGCGCACCCGCGCGGTGCTGGTCGTGCCGTCGCTGATCAATCGCTGGGAAGTGCTCGATCTCACCGCCGAGAAGAGCCTGTTGCGCGCCATGGCCGCCGCGGGCCTCAGGCCCTATCTCGTCGACTGGGGGACGCCGAACGACGAGGAGCGACGGTTCGACACCACGGCCTATGTCGCGCGCCTCGAGCGCGCACTGGCGTTCGTCGCC
>JAUXST010000350.1 GCA_030679805.1 Reyranella sp.
CACGCCGGGGATCAGGAACAGGAGCGCGATGCGCGGGTCGCGGACGATGTTGTGCAGGGAATCGATGCGGTTGTTGCCGCGCCGGTCCGGCAGCATGACGGTCCGGCTGTCGACCACGCGGACGAAGCCGGCCGGATCGCCCCGCGGCGTGCAATCCAGCCCTTCCGGCCCCGACGTCGCCAGGATGACGAAGGGCGAGGTCTCGATGAAGCGGCGATAATGCGCGGAGATGTGGTCGATCTCCTTGATCACGGCGGGGCCCGCCGGCTGGCCGTAGATCGCCTCGAGTTCGGCTTCGGAAGTGACGAGATCCGGCACAATTCCCTCTCTCGCGCTGTTCGCGATGCCTATTCAACGGCAATGGTAGCCCTCAACGGGTCAGCATTTCCAGCATGGATGCCATGATGTGCGTGCGACATCGGCCGCCGCTATGGTTCCTGTCCTGGGCTGCGAGAGAATGGAGCGCGTCGTGAGCACACCGAAGACCGATGAAGCCGAACTTGCCGTGCTGCTGGGCCGCGCCGGCCTGAAGCTCACCCTCGATCAGGTCCGCGCCATCCTGCCCGGCGCCGAGATCTTCCGCGCGATGATCGCGCGCATCAATGCGCCCCTGCCACGCGAAGCCGAGCCTGCGCTCACCTTCGACGTGGAGCAGAAGTGATGTCGGCATTCCTGACCATCGCCGAAGCCGGGCGGCGCATCGCGGCCCGGCAGCTTTCGCCGGTCGAGCTCACGAAGATGCATCTCGAGCGCATCCGCCGCCTCGATCCGCAACTCCATGCGTTCCTGCTCGTGACCGAGGAGCGCGCGCTGGCCGATGCCCAGGCTGCAGAGGCGCGGCAGATGTCGGGGAAAAGGCGCGGCCCGCTCGACGGCATCCCGATCGCGCACAAGGACATTTACAATACCGCCGGCATCCGCACGACGGCGCACTCGAAGCTGCTGCAGGACAACGTCCCGGCGCGGGACGCCCACACCGCCAAGAAGTGGGCCGATGCAGGAACCGTCATGCTGGGCAAGCTCGCCACGCACGAGTTCGCCTTTGGCGGCCCCTCGTTCGACCTGCCGTGGCCGCCCGCGCGCAATCCGTGGAACACCGACCATTTCACCGCGGGCTCCTCTTCGGGCACCGGGGCCGCGGTCGCGGCCGGCCTGATCCTGGGGGGAACCGGGTCCGATACGGGCGGGTCGATCCGCGGGCCGGCGGCGCTCTGCGGCATCGCCGGCATCAAGCCGACCTATGGCCTGTCGAGCCGCGCCGGCATCCTGCCGCTGGCTTTCACGCTCGATCACGCGGGCCCAATGGCCTGGACGGCCGAGGACTGCGCGCTGCTGCTGCAGGCCATGGCGGGCCATGACCCGGAAGACCCGGCCAGCGTCGATCGCCCGGTCCCCGATTTCACCGCCGGCCTCGGCACGGGCGTGAAGGGGCTGCGCATCGGCGTGGTCCGGCATTTCTTCGAGACCGACCATCGCGCCTCGGACGCCACACGCGCCGGCATCGACGCGGCGATGGATTTCTTCCGCAAGGAAGGCGCGGAGGTGCGTGACGTCACCCTGTCTCCGGCGGCCGACTACCATGCCGTGGGCTACCTGCTCATGGTCACCGAGGCTTTCGCCTTGCACGCACCGTGGATGCGCGAGCGCTTCATGGACTATGGCGAACTGTTCCGCGACCGCGTGGCCCTTGCCGCCACGGTGAGCGGTCCCGACATCGTGCAGGCCGTTCGCCGCCGCCGCGTGCTCTGCCGGGAAATGGCGGCAGCCATGGAAAACCTGGACATCATCGTGAGCGCCTCCCAGCCCGGCTAGGCCTCCCGCATCGACGCCGTGACCAAGTGGACGAACATGGAGAAGCCGTCGTTCACCATGCCGTTCAACGTCACCGGCTTTCCGGCGATCAGCATCTGCACCGGCTTCGGGGCCGGCGGCCTGCCCGTGGCCCTGCAGATGGCCGGCAAGCCGTTCGCCGAACCGCTGCTGTTTCGGGCAGCCCACGCCTATGAAACCGCGATGCCGTGGCGGGACAGGCGCCCGGCGATGGCCGGGTGATCGGCGGTCGTGCGCGCGATGTGACGGGTTACGGCTTCGATTTTCGCCGGGGTGCCGTCGCTTTTCTCTTCGCCGCGACCCGACGCGCCGCCGCCAGCGCCAGCCGCGCCCACGTGACGAGTTCGTCGGGTTCGTCGAACAGCCGCTCCGGCGCGCGACAAAAAGCGAGGTCTATGGTGGAGCCCTTCTTCTCGTAGCTGAGGAGCGGCGAGGCGAGGGCTTCCTCGAAGGCCGCCCGGTTGGCGTCGTCGAGCCGGAGGTAGAGCATGTTGTCGGTCACCATTCCGAACATCACCCCGTCGCAGAACACGCCGGTCTTGCCGAACATGCGCCGCATCGTGACGCGGCCGAGCGGCTCCAGCTGCTCGCGCAGGAACTCGGAAAAGCTGTCGCTGGCAACCATCGCCCACCCTCCGTCCGTGTCCTCCAGGCTGCTGCAGGATAGCGCAGACGATGTGCAGCGCCTGGTTGAATCGGGGAGGGCCCAATCGGGGAAGTGAAGCCCGGACGTTCCGCCGCTCGTTCGGGCTGACGCCGTCGGAAGCGATCGCAGGGCTTGCGAAAGCCGCGCCCAGATCGTCGTGTCTTGGATGAAGTTGGCAGCGGAGATAAGCTATCAACTCATCGGAGTACGCGAGAGTTGTCATGACAAGGATATGGGAAACCGTCGGCCTTATGTGCCTCTCGCTGCTGGCCGGCGCCTCGACGGCGTGGGCCATGACGCCCGTATCGCCCGAGCAGATCCTGTGCGGTGGGGAGTACATCTTCGAAGGCCGCGTGATTGCCGTGGCGAACAAGGACTGCCGCCTGGGTCCGGTGCCAGCCACCTGCAAACAGGACCGGATGAATGACGTCGAGCTAAGGATCGTCGTCACGCGCCTGATGGGCGCCCGCAAGACCGCGCAGGGTTTGCGCGTGGGACAGACCGTCACCGCCCAGTCCTTCACCTACACGAGCCCGTTCAACACGGGGAAGTATATCGACCAGGGCGTCCTTGCCTTCCGGGCACCCCACGATGCGCTCCTGCCGAACGAGTGGTTGCATGCCGCCTATGTCGGCCAGGAGTTCATCTTCTCCGGCAGCGCCAACCGCGTGCTCGTGTGGCCGCCCGACAAGGCGCAGTGGGCGAAGGACGCCATGGCCCAGCCGGGAAAGCTGTTCGGCGGCGATTGTTCTCTGCCGCTGTAGGACTGGGGAAGGCGGTCCAACGCTTTCCGCGTCCTCCTATTGACAGGAATCATATCCTCCCTATATATCCTCCCTATATATCCTCTCTCACGAGGATTTCGGGCCTGAAAAGGCCTCAGGATAGGAGGGAGAGCATGTCATCTTACGATCAGGATCGGCCGTTCGTCCGCGAGAACCCGCCCCTTCAGGGCGTCAGCTGGACCGAGGCGGCCTATTACACGAGGCTCCACGGCAAGAATTTCACGCCGCCCGCCAACATGCGCGGCATGAGCCTGGCCGAGATCGAGGCGAAGGCCCGCGAGGAGACCCGCGAGGCGCGCGAGGCCGAGGAGGCGCGGCAGAGTGCGGCGCGCATCGAAGCGGCGCCGAAGTCGATCGAGCGGGCATTGCTGGACGGGCCAAAGGCACAGGCGTCGAAGCCGGCGCAGCGCGGCTGGCGCCAGCGGGTGCGCTTCCTCAATCAGTTCCGCCGCTGCGGCAGCTATCGCGAGGCGGCGGCGCGCATCGGTGTCGACGAGAGCACGGTGCGGCGCTGGCGGGCCAAGTTCCCGGCCTTCCGCGCGCGCTGCGACGCGATCCTAGCCGAGCGTTTCAGGGAGAAGGCCGACGATCTGAAACTGCGTGCCGGCGAGCCGCGCACGCGGCCGTATTTCTTCAAGGGCAAGCAGATCGGCGAGCAGGTGATCCATGACGACCGCACGCTGATGTTCCTGCTGAAGCTGGAGGATGCCCAGCGCGCTCGCGCCGAAGCGCGCGAGGAACGTCGCGAGCAGCGGGCGCACGAGATCCGGTTGAAGGAGATGGAATTCGAGGCGAAAAAGCCCACTCCGAAAATGCACGCTTCTGCCGCGCATCCGGTGGCACCGGTCGAAGCTGAATCACCTGCTGAGATCAAAGATTTGCCGGCCGTTCCGGCGGACATCGCACCTCCAGAGGTCATGGAGGTCGCGCCGCCCCCTCACCTAACCTCTCCCCCTAGCGGGGGCGAGGAACATGAGGGACTCTCTTCTCAAACTCCTCTCCCCCCGTTTGGGGGAGAGGTTGGGTGAGGGGGATGAGAAGAACGATGCCTCGTGAACTGATCGCCCTCTGCGGGCTCGCCTTCTCCGGCAAGTCGACGATCGCTCGCCGTGTTGCGGCTGAAACGGGCGCCGAGCTGGTCTCCCTCGACGCGATCAACAGGGCGCGTGGCTTCGACGGCGGCACGGTGATGGACGATTCCGAATGGGAGAAGACCAGCCTGATGGCGGCGGCCACGGCGCGCACCGTACTGGCGTCGGGCCGCGGCGTGGTGGTCGACGACACCTTCTCGCACCGCTTCCTGCGCCAGCGCTTCGCCGCGGTGGCCAAGGCGTCGGGCGCGCCATTCGTGCTGCTGTTCGTCGATACGCCGATCGCCGTCATCGAGGCACGCATTGCCGACAACGCCCGCACCGGAGTGCGCGCGCCCATCGCGCTCGACGTCTTCGCCCATCACCGCGCGCGCTTCCAGTTCCCGGGCGACGACGAAGCCCCGGTGCGGCTCGCCAGCGCAGCCGATCTCGAACGGTGGTTCGCCGGTCGGCGAGGGGATAACGTGCCGACATGACCTCAATTCACGACATGACCGCGGTCGAGCTGCTGGCCGCCTACAAATCGAAAAAGCTCTCGCCGGTCGAAGCCGTCGACGGCGTCATCGCCCGCATCGAGGCTTGGGAGCCCAGGCTGAAGGCGCTCTACGCGCCGGATTTCGGCAGCGCGCGCAAGGCCGCGCGGGAGTCCGAGAAGCGCTGGGCGGCGGGCAAGCCGCAGGGCGCGCTCGACGGTGTGCCGATCACCATCAAGGAGAATATCGCCACCAAGGGGGTGCCGGTGCCGCTCGGCACGGCGGCGACCGAGCTGGTGCCGGCGGCTTCGGACGCGCCGGCGTCGGCACGCGTGCGCGAAGCGGGGGCGATCCTCCTCAGCAAGACTACCATGCCGGACTACGGCATGCTGTCGTCGGGCCGCAGCTCCTTCCATCCGCTCACGCGAAACCCGTGGAACCTCGCCTGGAATCCCGGCGGTTCCAGCGCCGGCGCGGGGGCTGCGGCGGCGGCGGGCTATGGCCCGCTCCATCTCGGCACCGACATCGGCGGCTCGGTGCGGTTGCCCGCCGCGTGGAACGGCATCTTTACGCTGAAACCCAGTCTCGGCCGCGTGCCGGTCGATCCGCCGTTCCTCGGCCGCGCCATCGGGCCGATGACGCGCACCGTCGCCGACGCCTGTCTGCTGATGGCCGAGCTTTCCAAGCCCGACGCGCGCGACCACATGAGCCTGCCGCCCGCGACCATCGACTGGAGTGCGGTGCCGCTCGAGCCCAAGGGTTTGAGGATCGGCCTGCATATGGACGCCGGCTGCGGCATGCCGGTCGAGTCCGAGACCGGCGCGGCGGTCGAGGCGGTGGCGAAGCTGTTCGAAAAGGCGGGCGCCATCGTCGAGGTCGTCGCGCCGTTCATGACCCCGGCCATGCTCGATCTGCAGGATCTCTTCTGGCGTGTCA
>JAUXST010000351.1 GCA_030679805.1 Reyranella sp.
CGCGACCTCGGGCGGCATGTAGTTTTCGTCGTGCTTGGCCAGCACCTCGCGCGCCACGAACACGCCGTCGGCGCCCAGCATCCCCTCGGCTACCACGCCCTGGCCCTCGCGGAAGAGGTCGGGCAGCAGGCCGCGATAGACGACGTCGACGGTCTTATGCGTGTCGGTGACCTTGAAGCGCGTCTCCTGGCCGTCGGCGGATTTCTTGACGCTGCCCGCCTCGACCAGGCCGCCCATGCGGAAGCGCCGCTCGGGCGGGATCTTCTTCTCGGCGATCTGGGTCGGCGAATAGAAGAAGACGATGTTGTCGTTCAGCGCCGTCAGCACCAGCGTGGCAGCAAAGCCCAGCACGGCGAGCGAGCCCACGACGAGCCACAGGCGCTTGCGCTTCGGAGTCATTGACTTGCCTTTGCCCGCTGTTCGCGGGGCCTTTCCAACCCGCGTGCCGCGAGTTCGCGGCGCACGCGCTGGCGGGCGGTGAGCGAGGAGATCAGCAAGCCGCCCAAGATCACCAGCGCCACGAGATAGGCCGACATCACGTAGACGGCATGCGTGCTCATGCCTGGGGTTCCGCGTTCTCGAGACGGCGGCGGTCGATCTCGGTGTCGGTGCGCAACAGCACCAGCAGCACGAACAGCAGGAACAGGGTTGCGACCATCCACAGCAACGGCAACAGGATGGAGGGATGGATCGACGGACCGCCGAGGCGCGCGACCGACGCGGGCTGGTGCAGCGTGTTCCACCAATCGACCGAGAACTTGATGATCGGCAGGTTGATGACGCCGATCAGCACCAGGATGGCGGCCGCGCGATCACCGCGCTCCGGCTCGTCGTAGGCGCGGTTCAAGGCGATGTGACCAAGATAGAGGAAGAACAGCAGCAGCATGGAGGTGAGCCTGGCGTCCCACACCCAGTAGGCACCCCACATCGGCCGCCCCCACAACGAACCGGTGAGCAGACAAACGGCGCAGAAGCCCGCGCCCACCGGCGCCGCCGCCCGCGCCATCAGCGCCGCCAGCGGATGGCGCCACACCAGCAGCGAGGCGCCCAGCGCCGCCAGCAGGCCGTAGCCGGCCATGGCGATCCAGGCCGACGGCACATGCACGAACATGATTCGCACCGTGTCGCCCTGTTGGTAGTCGGGTGGCGACTGGATCAATGCCAGATAGAGGCCGACCGCCAGCATCAGCGCCGTCGCGATCGACAGGCTGGGCACCACGCGCTGGCTGAATCGCCTGTACCGCGCGGGATTGGCGAGAAAGTGAAGGTCGGCCATGTGCTTTGTCTATCCAGTCGCTCTATCTATCCATTCGCCCGCCTGAGTCTATTCGCCAGATTCACTCACCCGCCTGGCGCAATGCCGCGGCAATCGCCCACGGCATGGTCGCGAGCGCCACCAGGGCAAGCGCCGCCAGAACCGCGAGATGGGCGCCGAAATCCCCGCCGGTCGCCAGCGCTTCGACCGCACCGGCGCCAAAAATCAGCGTGGGCACGCAGAGCGGCAAGGCCAGCAGGGCGAGCAAAGCGCCCGACTTGCGTGCCCCAAGCGTCAAGGCCGCGGCCAGGCCGCCGATCAGCGATAAGGTAGGCGTGCCCACCAGCAGCGTAACACTCAGCGCCAGCAGGACCGACGGATCCAGCCCAAAGGCCACTCCCAGGATGGGTGCCAAAGCTGCTAACGGCATGCCGGTCACAATCCAGTGAGCACAGCACTTGGCGAGCGCGGCCAGCTCGAGCGGCCACGGCGCCAGCAGCAGCAGGTCGAGCGTGCCGTCCTCGAAGTCAGCGGCAAACAGGCGGTCGAGCGAGAGCAGCGCCGCGAACAGCGCCGCGCACCACAGGACGCCCGCGGCGATGCGGGCCAGCACATTGGCTTCCGGTCCGATGCCCAAGGGAAAGAGCGTCGTGGCGACGACGAAGAAGGCGAGCACGACGGCAACATCGCCCGGCCGGCGCCAGACCAGACGCAGGTCGCGTGCGACGAGAGCCGCGAAACCGCTCACGTCGGTATTCCAAGCTCAAGGGTGCGACCGCCGGCTAGACCGAGATCGGCATGGGTGGCGGCGATGGCGAGTCCGCCGGAGGCGAGATGGGTAGCAAGGGCTCGGCGAAAGGCCGCCTGCGCCGGCGCATCGAGCGCGTTCAGCGGCTCGTCGAGCAGCCACAGCGGGGCTTGCGCAAGAATCACGCGGGCCAGGGCCGTTCGCCGCCTCTGCCCGGCCGAGAGGGTTCGCACGGCGCGCGCCGCGAGCGACGAGAGGTCGAAGGCGACCAAAGCGCTGTCGAGCCGGTCCTCGGCCTGCGGGGCGCCCCGCAGGCGCTCCGCCGCCAGAAGGTTCTCGGCCACGGTGAGGTCGGCTTTGAGTCCCTCGAGATGCCCCAGCCAGGCGAGGCGACCGCGCCAGGCATCGGGCTCGGCCCGTACGTCGACACCCTGCCAGCCAATCGTGCCGGCCTCGGGGTGGACCAGCAAGGCGAGCGCCCGCAACAGGGTGGTCTTGCCGCTGCCGTTGCGGCCGACCAGCGCCAGCAATTCGCCACGGCCCAGGGCAAAGGACAGGCGCTCGAACACCCGCCTGCCGCCACGCCGGCAGGCGAGATCCGCCACTTCAAGAAGGGGGGTCACCATAAGGCGTCGTCGTAACACGCTGTCGGAAGGAGGCCCCAAAAGAAAAAGGCCGTCCTCTCGGGGGAGAATGAGAGGACGGCCGAAGCGCCTCCGAAGAGGCTAGAACGTGGCCTTTGGGGGGAACCACGTCCGGGGGAGATACAACCTCTACATGGAAGTCCCCCGTGGCCGTCGCTAGACCCAAATGGGGCAAGAGTGTGATTTCTGCGCCACGGCCCCCCGCGCCGAGGGCGCAGGGGCCGTGGTGCAGGGCGGGCGGCAGGGCCTTCATAAGCCCAAGAACCCGCACAGTGCGGAAAAGGCAAGAATTCAGAGGGTTGGGTAGCGCAGTTCTTGTCTATTCTGAAGCGAGCGGGCTCCCGCGCTTGATTACAAGCGCTGCCGCCCGCCTGACGCTGCAGACCCTTACGCCGTTAGGCGTAAGGGTCTGCAGCGTCTCTCATCCCATCCCCCATGAACTGGTAGGCCAGAATGACCAGGATGACCGGCACGACCGGCAGCATCAGCCACCAGTTGACGGCGACGACGTTGATGTCGGTTGCCTCGTTCAGCAGCACGCCCCAGGAGGTGATGGGCGGCCTGAGGCCGAGGCCCAAGAACGATAGCGCCGTCTCAGCCAGGATCATCGAGGGGATCGACAGCGTCGCCGAGGCGATCAGGTGGCTCATGAAGCCGGGCAGGAGGTGGCGGCCGATGATGCGGCCTGGCTTGGCGCCCATCATCTGGGCGGCTGCCGCGTAGTCCTCCTCGCGCAACGACAGAAGCTTGGAGCGCACGGCGCGCCCCAACCCCGGCCAGTCGAGCAATGCCAGGATGATGGTGATGCCGAAATAGATCACCAGCGGCGACCAGGTGACGGGCAGCGCCGCCGACAGCGCCAGCCACAGCGGCAGATGCGGGAAGCTCTTGATGATCTCGGTGATACGTTGGACGACGTTGTCGACCCAACCGCCGTAGTAGCCCGCCAGGCCGCCCAGGATCAGCGCCAGCGCGAATGACAACGTGATGCCGATGATGCCGATGGTGAGCGAGATGCGCGCGGCATAGACAATGCGACTGAACAGGTCGCGCCCCAGCCGGTCAGTACCCAGCCAGAAGAACTGCCCGCCCTCAGCCGGGCAGACGAAATGGAACGTGGCGTCGATCATTCCCCAGAACTCGTAGGCCGCGCCGCGGCAGAAGAAGCGAAGCGGCATCGGCTTTGCCGGATCCGGCGTGTAGACGCGCTGCAGGGTCTCCGGGTCGCGCTCTGTCTTCAGACCATAAACGAAAGGCCCGAGAAACTTGCCCTCATGGAACAGATGCACTTCTTGCGGCGGCGCGAAGATATAGGCCGAATGGCGGCTATGCAGGTCGTAGGGCGCGATCCATTCGCTGATGGCCGTGGAGAAATACATCAGCGCCAGGAAGATCATCGAGACGACAGCCGGCCGGTGGCGGCGGAAGCGCCACCACATCAGCTTCCACTGGCCAGCCATGTAGTACTTTTCCTGGTCGGCGGTCAGGCGCTCGGCGACATAGGGGTCCCACGGCTCGCGGTTGACGAAATGCGGCGTGCGCCCGGGTTGAGGGGCGGGCTTGCGGGGCCCCGACGGGGGCGCGGAGGTCTGGTCGGTCATGTCCGCCTCACTTCTCCGGGCTCATTTTTCCGAGGTCGCGCCGAAGCGGATGCGTGGATCGAGCGCGGCGAGCGCCAGATCCGAGATCAGCATGCCGATCACCGTCAGCACCGCCACGAACAGCAGGAAGGTGGCGGCGAGGTTGACGTCCTGGGTTTTCAACGCACCCAGCAGCATCGGCCCAGTGGTCGGCAGCGACAGCACCACCGAGACGATGACCGAGCCCGAGATGACGTCGGGCAGCAGGCCGCCGATGTCGGCGACGAACGGGTTGATGGCGTGGCGCAGCGGATACTTGATCAGCAGCCTGAGCGGCGGCAGGCCCTTGGCGCGGCCGGTGACGACATATTGCTTCTGCAGTTCGTCGAGCAGGTTGGCGCGCAGCCGCCGAATCATGCCGGCGGTGCCCGACATGCCGATGACGATCACCGGGATGATGAGGTGCTCGGCCACCGAGACGAACTTGCCCCAGCTGAACGGCTTGTCGATGTACTCGGGGTCCATCAGGCCGCCGATCGACAGGCCGAAATAGACCTTGCCGACATAGAGCAGCACCAACGCCAGCAGAAAGTTCGGCACCGACAGGCCGACAAAGCCGATGAACGAGGCGACGTAGTCGCCCATCCGGTACTGGTGCGTCGCGGCGTAAACGCCGATGACGAACGACACGATCCAGATGAACGCGATAGTGCTGGACTCCATGATCAGCGTGAGCGCCATACGCTCGCCGATCAGGTCGGCGACCGGGACGGTGTCCTGGCAACTCAATCCGAAATCCCAGCGGAAGATACCGCCGACCCATTCGAAATAGCGCTGCCACAGCGGCTGATTGAGGCCGTAGAGGTCGCGCAGCTCTTCGGCCCGCTGATGGGCATCGGCATCGCCGCGCGCCAGCAACTCGTCGATCTGCGAAGTGACGCAATCGCCGGGCGGCAGGTCGATGATGAAATAGACGAGTGCGCTGATGATGAACAGGGTCGGGATCATCAGCAGCACGCGGCGCACGATGAACTTAAGCATGCTCAGACCCCTTCCCGCGCGACGCGAACGTAGTGCCCCGGTCCGGCCTCGGTCCAGAGCAGCGGCTGCTGTCCGGTATCGGCAAACGGCGCCGGCCACTGCGCCGGATCCGACGCCTTGCCCTCCATCAGTGCGCCGAGATCGAGCCGGCGGTCGGGATCGGGCATCGGCACGGCCGACAGCAGCGCCTTGGTATAGGGGTGAAGCGGGTTGCGGAACAGCTCGCCGGCCGGCGCCAGTTCGACCAGACGGCCTGCGCACATCACGGCGATGCGGTCAGCGATGTAGTCGACCACGGCGAGATTGTGCGAGATGAAGAGATAGGTGAGGCCGAGCTGTTTCTGCAGATCCTTGAGCAGATTCAGAACCTGCGCCTGGATCGAAACGTCGAGCGCCGAGACGGGTTCGTCGCAGATCACCATGTCGGGCCTGAGGGCGAGCGAGCGCGCGATGCCGATGCGCTGGCGCTGGCCGCCGGAGAAGGAATGCGGGTAGCGACTGAGATGGCGGCGGTCGAGACCGACCATCTCCATCAGCTCGCTCACCATCTCGCGACGATAGGCGTCGTCGCCGATGCCGTGGATCACCAGCGGCTCGACCAGGATATCATAGACGGTCATGCGCGGATTGAGCGAACCAAAGGGGTCCTGGAAGATGAACTGCAGCTTGGTGCGGAAGCGGTTCAGCTCCTTGCCCTCGAGGGTCATGACGTCGACCTTGCGCCCCCAATCGTCGAACACCACCCGGCCGGCGCCCTCGTTGGGATCGGCCGAGATGCCCCGCATCAGCATCTTGCTGAGCGTGGTCTTGCCGCAGCCCGACTCGCCCACCAGGCCGAGACATTCGCCGCGCTGGACGTCGAAGCTGACATCATTGACCGCGCGGATGGTGCGGGTGGTGCCACCGCCCATCAGCGACTCAATCAACGTGTCCGCCTTGCGGATGCGGAAGGTCTTGCTGAGGTGCCGGACCTTGAGAACCGGCGAGTCGGGATTGAACGTCGGCGTCGGCGTCGTGGTGGCCTTCTCCTTGAGAAGATGGCCGGTCGCGGCGGTGATCTCGCGAATGGGCTGCAAGCGCTCACCCGGTGCCATGTCGAAGCGCGGCACGGCGTGCAGCAGTGCCTTGAGATAGGGGTGCTGGGGGTCGCGGAAGATATCGTGCAGCTCGCCTGCTTCGACCACCTTGCCGCGATACATCACAACCACGTCGTCGGCGACGTTGGCGACCACCCCGAGATCATGGGTGATCATCAGGAGCGCCATCCCGAGTTCCTTCTGCAGATCCTTGATGAGGCGCAGGATCTGGGCCTGGATGGTGACGTCGAGCGCCGTCGTTGGCTCGTCGGCGATCAGCAGCGCCGGCCGGCAGACCAGCGCCATGGCGATCATGGCGCGCTGGCGTAGGCCGCCGGAAAGTTCGAACGGATAGGTGCGCAGCGCCCGCTTGGGATCGGGGAAGCCGACCATGCGCAGCATGTCGCGCGTCAGCTCGTCGATCTCGGCGCGGCCGAGGCGCCGGCCGGAACCCCGTGTCGCCTCACCGATCTGGTCGCCCAGCGAATGCAGCTCGCTGAACCGGCTGCCGCCGTGCAATTCGACAGCCTCGCCGATCTGATCGCCCACGGTGTGCAACGCCGACAGAGAGGTCATCGGCTCCTGGAAGATGATGGAGATCTGGCCGCCGCGGATGCGCCGGATCTCGCCGCCGGCCCGGTCGAGCTTGGCGATGTCGATCTGGCCGCCGCCGGTGCGCGGATCCTCGAACAGGATCGAGCCGGACGAGACGGTCGCGGTGCGTGGTAGCAGGCCCATGATGGCCTGGCTGCACACCGACTTGCCGGAGCCCGATTCGCCCACCAACGCCAGCGTGCCGCCGGCCGGGATCGTGAACGACACGTTGTCGACGGCCCGCAGGATTCCCTCGTGAACACCGAAATCGACCGTCAGATTCTCGACCCGCAGCAGATCCTTCATGCCAATTCTTCCTGACCCGCCACCGAGATGCTCATTGCCCGCAGATTGGCACGCGTCGCCTCACTGAGGTCGACGCCGCCGGCCTCGGCGGCGCGCGCCGCCCGTTCGACGATATCGTGAAAGCCGTCGAGCGAGGAATCGACCTTTACCAGGCGGCCGCCCGTCGAGCCGATGCTGAGCTGCATCCAGCCGTCCGAGCGGTCACGCTTGGTCGAGAAGTAGCTGAGCTTCAGACGGTCGAGTCGCGCCCACTCCACCAGCGTGCCCGCCGGTCCGTCGGCGCAGAGCGTGTCCGGCCCCAGGACGTAGCGGGTCTGATGGCGCAGCGCGGTGCGTACCAGGAACAGGGTGAACAGCACGAAGCCGGCCGCCAGGAAACCGGCCAGCCAGAGATTGACCTCAAGCAGCAGCAGCGGAGCGCCGCACAGCACGACGCCTGCCGCGGCGCGCAAGTAGTCGGCCCACAGCGTCTCGCGCGGATAGCGCAGATCAGCTGAACTCAAACGCGCGCCTCCCCTCCCTCGGAACTCTTGGCTGCGAACAGCTCGTGTGCCGAGCGTATGCGCAGGCCCGACATCGTTCTCGTTCTTTCCCAGAATGACCTTAGGAAATCCCACGCCCCGCCGTCCATCGCAAGATGATGACTGAGAATGCCCACGGGCTCGCCGCTCTCGACCCGCGACCGGGCGAGCGACGCCACCAGTACGGCAAGGCATGTCGCCTCGCCAAAGAAGGCGCGCTCCCCTTTCCAGTCGATCAGGTCGACGTGGGCATTGATCTGGCGCAAGCCACGCACCGGCTGGGCACGAGGACGCGCGCCGAAGGTCGAGAGTCCGGTGAAGCCGATTTCCGGCAGAGTCGGCACCAGGGCCGGCGCGATACGGTTCCAAGGCGGCACCATGACACTTAGCGGGCGATTGCCAAACAGCCGTTCCAGCGCCAGCCAGCCCGTGCCGAGTTCGCCCAGCACGATCATGGCCGGGCGATGTGGGCCGAGTTCGATCTTCTTGCCTTCGCCCGGCGCTGCATGATTGACGTGGGCGTAGCCGTGCTGAAGCAGATCGACGCCAGGCTCGGTGGCGAGACGCGCCGCCAGGGCCGCTGTCGCGTGCGCCGGCACGATCGCGAGCGCCAGCGGCACCGCGGTCTCACGATGCAGCGCGAGCAGACGATCGAGGTCCGGACCTGAATCGGCGGCATCGTCATCGCGCCACCACAGCTCGGCGGTGCGCCCAGCGGCACGCCACTGCTCGAGTTCCAGGTCGAGCGCCTGCCAGCTTCCCGTCTGCGCGTTAGTCATGACGCCACCATCTGCCGCAGCGCCGCGACCGTGGCCGGTCCTCCGCGCGCGTCGACCGGCGGAAAGCTGCGGATCGACGGGCCGGCCCATGCCGCGGTGACGGCGGCGGCCAAGGTGGCCGGCGACAGGCTATCCGGCGGCACGGCCGCGACCATGCCTCGCTCGGCCAGAAGGCGGGCGCGGTCGGCCTGTTCGGTTTCGCGCGTGGTGCCGAAAGGCACCAGCACGGCGCGATCGGCATGGATCAGCGTTTCGATGACCGTGTTGTAGCCGGCCTGGGAAATCGAGAGCGCGGCGCCGCGCAGCAACATCGCAAAGTCGCCGCGCGCCGGCTCGACGACAATGCCGCCGGTGGCCGCCGCGGCCAGCGCCGCCTGCTCGGCGGCGGGCATGTTGGCGCCGACCAGCAGGCGCCAGCGCCGATCGGCCAGCGGCGTCAGCGGCCGTGCGGCGATGGCCGCGCGCAGCAAGGGCGCACCGACCGCGCCGCCCCCTGCCGACACGATCACCTCGCCCTTCCCGACAATGCCGGGAAACATGGACACGGGATCGGAATCGGCCACGTACCCGGTGTAGAGCGCCCGCGCCTTCACATCATCCCATGCCGCAAAACTCTCCTCGAAGCGTACGAGGGCCGGATCGGCATGGATCAGCAGGGCATCGAACGCCGCAAAGGTCGCCACCGTCTCATCGACGCGGGCGGGTGAGACCGAGCGGCGCACGACATCGCGCACGGAAGACACGATCCACGGCGGCGACGGCAGATCCTGCGCCGCCTCGAGGAGCGGCATCAGCTCGAAGCGGAGCTGCGTGCGGCCAAATGGAAACTGCTCGGTCATCAACACGTCGGGCTGCTCGGCCTCGAACAGATCGACCAGCTGGCGCGCCCGATCGGCGCGGAAGGCATCGTCGAGCGGCGTGCCGTCGAACCGAACCAGGTCTTTCAGCCCTGAGTCGGCGGCACGTAGCGACGGC
>JAUXST010000353.1 GCA_030679805.1 Reyranella sp.
CTCGCTCTGCAATGCCTTTTCCAGATGGACGCGCCGCCAGCCGGCGGCGATCCTTCAGGTGTAGATAGCCTGTCGGGGGCAGGATCGCCACCCGCGGAAAAGGGGAATTCCCGTGGCAGCGTTGACCGAGATCGACAGCAAAGTCTTCTCTGCCCGTGAATTCCGGCTGGAAAGTGGCCAGATCCTCCCGGTTCTCGAACTCGCTTACGAAACATACGGCGTGCTATCGCCCCAGCGCGACAATGCCGTGCTGGCGGTCCATGGCTACACGTCGAGCCATCACGCCGCCGGCCGCAACGCGCCGGGCAAGCAGGGCCGCGGCGTGCCCGAAGGCGCGGTGGGCTGGTTCGATGGGCTGATCGGCCCCGGCAAGGCGATCGACACCGACCGTACTTTCGTCGTGTCGGTGAACGCGCTGGGCTCGGCGCATGGCAGCACCGGCCCCAACTGCACCGACCCGCGCACCGGCAAGCCCTACGGCCCGACCTTTCCCGAGATCACCATGCGCGACATCGTGGCCAGCCAGAAGCTGCTGGTCGATTCGCTCGGACTGAAAAGCCTGGTCGCCGTGGTCGGCCCATCGATGGGCGGCTTCCAGTCGTTCCAGTGGGCGGCGTCCTATCCGGGGTTCATGAAGGCGATCGTGCCGTCGGTCACGGCGCCGCGCTCGCCCGGCGGTCTCGACCGCCTGGAACAGCTGCAGAAGCGCCTGGCGTCCGATCCCAACTGGAACGGCGGCTGGTACTACGAGAACGGCGGCATCGCCCGTACGCTGGAGGAGATTCGCTTCGAGACCCTGATGAACTACGGCCAGAACGAAATCCTGGCCGAAATCATGCCCGATCCGAAGGCACGCGAGGCGGCGATCCGGGCCAACGCCCAGGCCTGGTCGCGCCTCTATGACGGACATTCACTTGTGGCGCTGCGCCGGGCGATCGGCAGCGTCGACGTGACCGGCGACTATGCCAAGCTCAAGGGCACCAAGGTGCTCTATGTGCAGTCCAAGACCGACAAGCTGTTCGACATCGCATTCTGCCCGGCGTACGTGAGCGACATGCGCAAGGCCGGAATCGACATTACCTACGTCGAACTGCCCTCCAACAAGGGCCATATGGCAAGCCACGCCGATGCCGCCCTGTGGGCGCCGATCCTCGGCGCGTTCATGAAGAGCCTTTGATGGACGCGACGGCGCTCCCGCGCGAGGACCTGGCCCAGCTGCTGAAATGGTACGTCGATCACGGGCTCGACGAGACCATCGGCGAGGACGCCGTCGACCGCTTTGCCCTGCCACCACCCGCCGCCGCCACGCCGCCCAGCGCGCTCCCTGGCGCACCGCCGCGGAATGCCACGGCGCCGACTCCCATCCGCGCCCCTGCCCCGCCGCCCATGGCGCGCGCGCCGGTACCGCTCGAATCGCCGCAACTCGTCGAGGATGCCCGCGAGATCGCGCGGCGCTGCGCCACCATCGCCGAACTCGAAGAAGCAGTCCGCGCCTTCGAGGGCTGCGCGCTGAAGCGCACCGCCAAGAACACGGTGTTCGCCGACGGCGTGGCGGGTGCCCCCATCATGGTCGTGGGCGAGGCGCCCGGCGCCGACGAGGATCGCCTCGGCAAGCCGTTCGTGGGCGTGAGCGGCCAGCTCCTCGACCGCATGTTCGCAGCCCTCGGCATGAGCCGCGAACGCGACCTCTACATCACCAACATTCTCTTCTGGCGACCGCCCGGCAACCGCACGCCGACGCTGGCCGAGCAGTCGATTTGCCTTGCCTTCACGCGCCGCCACATCGAACTCGCCCGGCCCAAGCTGCTGGTGCTGGCCGGCGGCACGGCGGCCAAGGCGGTGCTCGACACCACCGAAGGCATCATGCGGCTGCGCGGCAAGTGGACGACGCTCAAGCTCGACGACGGCACGGAAGTGCCGACGATGCCCACCTTCCATCCGGCCTATCTGCTGCGCACGCCTGCCAGCAAGCGCCAGAGCTGGCTCGACCTGTTGGCGATCGACA
>JAUXST010000361.1 GCA_030679805.1 Reyranella sp.
TTGCGCAGCGCGGCCATGATCGGGACCACGTGAAGCGCCGAGTCGGCCGCGATCCGGAGGTGGCCGCGGGTCAGCGCCTGCTCGCCGGCCAGCAGGGCGCGCGCCTCGTCCTGCAGCGCGAACAGCCGGATCGTGACGCCGTGCAGCTGCCGGCCGGTTTCGGTCGGCGTCACGCTGCGGCCGCGGCGGTCGAACAGATGGACGCCATAGGCCTTCTCCAGCGCCGTCACCTGGCCGGAGAGATTGGGCTGGCTGAGCCCCGAGGCACGGGCAGCAGCGGAGAAGGAGCCCTGCTCGGCCACGAGATGGAAAGCGCGGAGTTGGGTCGGCGTCATATATGTGAAACCTATAGGTAGCATATGGAATATATACTGGACGGATAGGCGATGCGAGCCGATCATTGTTGCCATGACGACCCACAAACCTGCCGCCTCTGAAACCGGCGATCCGCTGCTGCTGACGCCCGGCCCGCTCACCACCTCGGCCAGCGTCAAGCAGGCCATGGTCCACGACTGGGGCTCGCGCGACGCGGGCTTCCTCGCCATCAACAAGATGGTGCTGGAGAAGATCGTGGAACTGGCCGGCGGGCAGGGCAGTCACGTCACCGTGCCGGTGCAGGGCTCGGGTACCTTCGCCGTCGAGGCGATGATCACCAGCTTCGTGCCGAAGACGGGCAAGCTGTTGGTCCTGATCAACGGCGCCTACGGCCATCGGGCGCTCAAGATCGCCCAGATCGCCGGCCGCGCCGCGGCCTCGCTGGAGACGCCCGAAGACACGCCGCCGGACCTGGCGAAGCTCGAGGCGATTCTGGCCGGCGACAAGGCAATCACCCACGTCTTCGCCGTCCATTGCGAGACCACCTCCGGTATCCTCAATCCCATCGCCGAGGTCGCCGCCATCGTGGCCAGGCAAGGCCGCCGCCTGCTGGTCGATTCGATGAGCGCCTTCGGCGCTCTCGAGATCGATGCCCGCAAGATTTACTACGATGCGCTCGCCGCCTCCTCGAACAAATGCCTCGAAGGCGTGCCCGGCCTGGGCTTCGTGGTCTGCCGCAACACCGCGCTCGCCGAGTGCAAGGGCAACGCCACCACCCTGGTGCTCGACCTGTTCGACCAGGCCGAGGCCTTTGCCCGCACCGGCCAGTATCGCTTCACGCCGCCCATCCACGTCATCGTGGCGCTGGGCAAGGCGATCGAGGAGCATGCGGCCGAGGGTGGCGTCGCCGGGCGCGGCAAGCGCTACCGCGACAACGCCAAGGTGCTGATCGACGGCATGCGCGCCATGGGCTTCCAGACCCTGCTGCCGACCGACCTGCAGGCGCCGATCATCGTCACCTTTCACATGCCGACCGATCCCAAGTTCGTCTTCCAGCGCTTCTACGACGGGCTGAAGGACCGCGGTTACGTGATCTATCCGGGCAAGCTCACGGTGGCCGATTCCTTCCGCATGGGCTGTATCGGTCGGCTCTATCCCGACCACATGAAGGGTGCGCTCGCAGCCGTCCGCGAAGTGCTGGACGAGTTGCGCGTGTCCAATGGTGGTCCAGCGTTGGCGGCGGAGTAGGAGAGAGTCATGACACCTGACAGCATCAACACCACTGGCGGCGAGATCGCCGTCAACGGCCGCCGCTATCACCTGCCGAAGCAGCCTGTCGTCGTGGTCTGTGTCGACGGCTCCGAGCCCGGCTATATCGAGCGCGCCGTCGAGGCGGGCCGGGCGCCCTGGTTCGCCAAGGTGCTCGAGCAGGGGACCAGCCTGATCGGCGATTGCGTCGTTCCCTCCTTCACCAATCCCAATAATCTCTCCATCGTCACCGGCCGGCCGCCTGCCGTGCACGGCATCAACGGCAACTACTTCCTCGATCCCGACACCGGGAAAGAGGTGATGATGAACGACCCCAAGTTCCTCAGGGTCGAGACCCTGTTCCCGGCTTTCCAGCGCGCCGGCCTGCGCATCGCCGTCGTCACCGCCAAGGACAAGCTGCGCGGGCTCCTCGGCAAGGGCCTCGAACTCGGCGCCGGCAAGGCCTGTAGCTTCTCCTCGGAGAAGTCCGACAAGGCGACGTTGACTGAAAACGGCATCGAGAATGTCAATACCCTGGTCGGCATGGCCGTGCCCGACGTCTACAGCGCCGGCCTCTCCGAATTCGTCTTCGCCGCCGGCGTAAGACTGATGGAACGCGACCGGCCGGAGATCATGTATCTGTCGACCACCGACTACATCCAGCACAAGCACGCCCCCGGCACGCCGGTCGCC
>JAUXST010000372.1 GCA_030679805.1 Reyranella sp.
TTCTCCGGCGGCCAGCGCCAGAGGATCGGCATCGCCCGCGCGCTCGCCTCGCAACCCAAGCTGATCGTCTGCGACGAACCGGTGTCGGCGCTCGACGTTTCGATCCAGGCCCAGGTGATCAACCTCCTGCAGGACCTCAAACGCAAGCTCGGCCTCTCCTACATCTTCATCGCCCACGATCTCGCCGTGGTACGCCACATCAGTGACCGAGTCGCCGTGATGTATCTCGGCAAGATCGTCGAACTCGGGCCCAAGCGCAGCCTGTTCGCACGGCCACGTCATCCCTACACCCAGGCGCTGCTATCGGCCGTGCCGGTGCCCGATCCGGCGGCCCAGCGCACGCGCATCCGGCTCACCGGCGACGTCCCCAGCCCGCTCAATCCGCCGCCAGGCTGCCGCTTCCATACGCGCTGCGCCCACGCCCAGGATCGTTGCCGCGTCGAGGAGCCCGCGCTGCGGGCGGTCGGAGACCAGGGCCAGGTCGTGGCCTGCCACTATGCCGAAACGATCGTGCCGCCGGTCATCGTGCCGGAGAACGAACCGCCCTACGCCCGCCGCCTCGCGGCGCTGCGCAAGCTCGCGGTGGCAGCTTAGGCACTCCTGACACTAGGCATCGGGTACACCCGCGGTCGTCGAATATTCGAAGTGCAGCGGCGTCTCGGGATGGACCAGCGCATAGGCTGAGCGCGCCGCGATCGCGGCTTCCGCAAATCCGGTGAGAATCAGCTTCAGCTTGCCGGGATAGGTGACGACGTCGCCGACTGCGAAGATGCCGGGCTTACTGGTGGCGGCGGTCGAAGGATCGATGGCGATCTGGTTGCGCTCCAGCGCGAGGTCCCAGTCGGCGATCGGTCCTAGCGACATCGAGAGGCCGAAGAACGGCAGTAACACATCGGCCTCGATCCGTTTGGGCACGCCGTCGAGTGTGGCCGCGATGACGGCCTTCAGCTGGCCGTCGCTACCCTCGAGCGCTTGCAGTTGGTAGGGCACGACGAGGTCGATCTTGCCCGCCTTGGCCAGCGCCTTGAGCCTCGCCTCGCTCTCGGGCGCGGCGCGAAACTTGTCGCGGCGGTGGATCACCGAGACACGAGACGCAATCTCGGCCAGCGAGATCGCCCAGTCGACGGCGGTGTCGCCGCCGCCGGCGATCACCACGTGCTTGCCGCGGAAGGTCTCGCGCTGCGTGACGTAATAGAAGACGCTCTTGCCCTCATAGGCTTCGATGCCGGCCAGCGGCGGGCGGTTCGGGCCGAAGGCGCCGACGCCGGCCGCCACGATCACGGCGCGGGCCTGCAGGACCGTGCCCTTGGAGGTCGTCACCCGCCAGAAGCCGCCGCTCAGCGCCTCCAACGCCTGGACCTGCTCGCCGAGGTGATAGACCGGCCGAAAGGGCGCGGCCTGGGCTTTCAGCCGGACCACCAGTTCGGCCGCCTCGATGCGGGGAAAGCCCGGGATGTCGTAGATCGGCTTTTCCGGATAGAGCGCCGTGCATTGGCCGCCGGCATCGTCGAGCACGTCGACGACGTGGCAGTTGAGCCGGACCATGCCGCATTCGAAGACGGCGAACAGGCCGACGGGCCCGGCGCCCACGATGACGACGTCTGTCTGGTGCGAATTTCCGTTGGCCATGGCCTTAAGGTGACGGAGCGCGGGCGCAAAATAAAGGCCCCCGGCCAGAAACCGACGAGGGTTACCGACCGGGGGCCGAAATTGGTAGCTGGGGGCGGACT
>JAUXST010000376.1 GCA_030679805.1 Reyranella sp.
CGGCTGGCCCGAAACAAACCAGAAGCGGCAATCGCCTGCGCGCGATCGGTGCGTTGGCGGCTGTTTTGGTCGTGACCGCGGCATTGTTCATGCTGTTCGGTCTCGCCGAGGCGCCGGGGAACGGTGCGACGATAGGCGAGAAGCTCGCGGTGCTTCGGGCCGAACGGGCGAGCCTGCAGGCGCGCTCCGACGGCGAGGCGCGGGTCGGTCTGCTCCAGGCCTTTCGTGTTGCCAGTCTGCTGACCGATGCTCTTGCCGCGCGGTACGAGTCCGATGCAGAGCGCGGCTTCGACAAGTTGCCGGCGGTTCGTCACCAGCCTTTTGCCGAGGTCGACCGGCTGAACGCCGCCATCAGGGATGCCCTTGACCGACCCGGAGATGGTGCGAGGCATGCCGCCGGGAAGGTCACCGCGCAGGCGAACCTTCGGCTGGAGCAGATAGCCGGCCTGGACGATGCGCCGATGGTGCTCTCTTATACGCCGCGCTTCGTGCCGCCGCGCCGGGCGACGGGCGAACTCACGTTGACTCCCGGGGCGTCCGGGTCGCCCCCCCAGGAGGGCATGCTGCGGCTCAACGTGCCACCGCCGGCGAGGGGCTCGACCGCTCCTTCGACGGTGCCGACCGTGCCTCGCTACGCACCGGACTTCGCAGGGTCGCGAGAGGACGATCCACTGGTGGAAGTCGAGATCGTCGGCGTCTTGCTCACATCCGGCGGTGGCCCGCCGCCGGTCCTGGCCATCGGCAGCTGGCGCGGCGAGGCCACCCTGGCGCCGGAGCGGCTGCGCTTCTCGGTGCCGCGCAGCGCGTTTGCCAACGATGCTGCCCGCACCACCTTCGCCTCCGGGTCGTTGCTCGTCCGGCGCGGCTCTCGGACGACGACGTTCCTGCTTCTGTTCACGGTCCTGCCCGATCGTCCTGGCTCCTTCGCGCTGGACCAGCGGGTACGCGCCGTCGAACTCGAATCCAACACGCTGGTGTCGCCGGAGATTCTGGCGCGTGCACCGGCCGGCGAGACACGTACCGTCCGGCGCTGCTTCGATCCGCCAGCAGGCTGGCGCTTCGACAAGGCCCGGCGGCGCGTCGTTATCGTCGAGCGGCTGGGTTGGCTCGACGATATTGCGGATCCGACCCTGAACAATGGGTCGGTCGACTTCGTGCCCGCGAAAGACCCCAACCAGATCTGCGTCACCGTGATCGCGCGGCCGGTCACGAAGGCGGCGCGGACCGCCACCATAGGACGATTCGAGACGACACTGGTTCGCGACGTGCCGGTCGAGCAAGTCTTGAAGAGCGGCATCCGCGCCCTCGATTGGCGCGAGCCCGCCCGGGTGCCCATCGAGTCAGGGATGGTCGAATGGAAGCTTTATGTCAGGCTATTCGACGAAATCGATCGCCAATTCGACCGGGCGGCGCCGTCGGGCATAGCGTTTCTGCACGTCGACCTCGACGATGACGGCAAGACGCTCGTCCTGCAGGCCGACCCGACGGCGGAGCCCTAGCAGCGCCTCAGTGCCCCCTTCAGCGACCGCGAGCCTCCAGGCGCAACCGGAGCTTGCCACTGGCATCCTTGAGATCGAGTGTCGTCGCGGCGATCTGAGCGCTCTTGATGGCGGCGAGGGCGTCGATGAAGCGTCGCTCGATGGCATCCGACGGTGCTGGACAGGCCGCCAGGGTCGTCGGCCCGGCGATGAAGCGCAGCCCGTTGGGGTCGAGGGTGTAGTTGCCGCCAAGGTTGTTGCAGCCAGTCGACGCCGCGAACTTTCCATCGTCGTCGAGTTTCAGCGTCGGTCGTCGCTGTCCGTTGCCGAACGTCAATCGCTCGCCGTCGATTTCGAGGGCACGCCATTCGGTACCACGCAATGCGGCGCTGCGTGGCGCCGCTGGTGGGCAGGTTGCGTTGGGCTTGAGGTTGATGACGCGTTCGACCTCGATCTGGCCGTCGTCGATGAAACGGCCGACGATCTGGAAGAAGAGCTGAGCGTCCCGCGATGGGGCGGCCTCGACCCAGGCGCGCTCGAGGTCCGGTTCGGCGCCGCTTGGCGCCACCGGGTAGGTGCGCCCGGTGGAGCACTCGGCGAACAGTCCGCCGTCCTGGGCATCGCGATAGAGGCCTTCGAGTTGGTAGCGCCCATCGATTTTTTCCGAGTCGGCGATCGGCGTCAGCTCGGTGCCATTGTCGGTGATCAGGCGGTCGCCGTCGGCCTGCCGGAAAGCGCGCCGGCCGACGATGCCGCCGCGCAGGATCAGGCGAACGCCGCCGTCCACTTCCTGCGTCCACTGACCGAGATCGAAGACGGGCGGCTTGCCGTCATCGCCCAGCTGGCGCAGGCGAAATGTTCCGTCTGGCAACAGGGTGACGGTGAGGCCGGGACCCGCGAAGGTCCGTGGCGGCTCGCCAGGCCGGCCGGCGGCGTGGCAGCGCATCGAGCGTCCCGCCGCCGTCAGCGTCGCCTCTCGGCCGCGACCGCGCAACTCGTAATAGGAGTCGCCGTACGCGAAACCGGAGCCCGAGCGCTGGCGCGGCAATTCGATCTCCGGCTGGCCCGGGACTATCAGCGTGGCGAGGTCGCCGTCCTTGGAGAAGTGAGCGCTGAAATCGGTGCCGCCCGGGCAGACATATCTGACGTCGGGGCCGGGAGGCTGGCCTTCTTCCACCGGCGCACGCGGGGCCGGTGGCGTGGCTGGTGGGGCGGCTGGAGTTTGGGCCATCGCGGCGCCGGCGATCGCGGCCAGCATCACGAGGGAAGGAAGGCCGATTTTCATGGTGCCTGCTCCGGAATTTCGCCGTCGGCCGACAGCAGCACGGCGACGGGTCGGGTCGTTTCGAATTGCGCCAGCACGATCAGGGCAACCACCATGATCGGCACGCACAGGAACATGCCGACGACCCCCCAGATCGTGCCCCACACGATCAGGGATACGATCACGATCAGCGGCGAGAGATTGAGCGAGCGGCCCATCAGGGCCGGCTCGAGCACGTTCGCCGTCACGATCTGGACGGTGCCGATCACCAGCAGCACGATCAGGAAGGGGGTCAGATTGTCGAACTGCACCAGCGTGAGGACGGCCGGCGCCAGGATGGCCAGGATCGAGCCGACGGTGGGGATATAGTAGAGGAAGAACAGCATCACCGCCCAGAAGCCGGCGAAGTCGACGCCGACCCAGGCCATCACGACATAGCCCAGGACCGACGTCGCGGTGGCGAGCGTGGTCTTAATGCGGATGTAGATCCGGATGTCCCGGTCGATCCGTCCCAGCACCGCGCGCACCCGCGCCTGGTGGCTGTCCTGCCCGAAGACGATCGCGAGCTTGCGGCCGAAATGAGCCTGTTCGACGAACAGGAAGCCGGCATAGATGACGACGATGCCGGCGATGCTGACGACCGAGGCAGCGGCGGTGGCGAAGCCGCCCAGCGTGTCGGCCAAGCTGATGCGGTCGAACAGTTCGCCCAGCGTCGGCGCCTGCTCGATGCCGATCATCTTGGCCCCCGCGGTGACCAGATGCTGCAGGCGGCTCTCGTAGTTGGGCGCGGCGGCGATGACGGCGCTGACGTTGCTGCCGATCGTCCGGCCCAGCACCCAGAACAGGCCGCCGATGACGCAGACCGCGGCGAGCAGCGCGATCGGCCGGGGAAGGTGGACATTGGCCAGCCGCGGCTGCTCGAAGGCGTCGGCCAGAGCGTCGACCATGTACCAGAGCACCAGCCCCAGCACGATCGGCATCAACAGGCCGCGACCTGCCACCAGCAGGTAAATCGTGGCCGCTATCACGATCGCCCACAGGGCGGCACGTTGGAGAGTCATGTCGGCACTATAGTGTGGCGCGCGGCGGCTGGGGAGTAGCGTGCTCCGCGCCATGGCCGGTGAGGCCGCCGTAAGAAAGCCTGCGCAGCATCGACCGGCCCGGTTCGGGCGGGGGAGACGCCGCTTATGCAAGTATTGTTGTTTGGCTTCAGGGGGCGGTTCACGCGCGCCAACTTCTGGTTCGTTCTTGTCGGCGTGAGTGTCGTGGTGGCCGTTCTCCTCGGCGGCGCCTTCGTCAGCAGCGTCCTGTCGGCCGCCGTCGACGCCCCGCCACCGCCACTGCCACCGTCCTGGGAATGACCGACAGCGTCGTGGCACTGCTCTTCATTTCGCTCGTCTGGATCGGTCTTGCCGCCTCGGTGAAGCGTTGGCACGACTGCAACAAGTCGGGCTGGTGGATGCTGATCACCTTCGTCCCGGTGATCGGCGGATTGTGGTTCCTGATCGAGTGCAGTTTCCTGCTCGGCACGCCGGGTCCCAATGTCTACGGTTCCGACCCACTGGATGAAGGCTGATCTTCATCCGCGCCGGCGAGTCTTGTTGATACTATGAATTGGGACGCTGGCCGGTAGGGGCGTATGATCGTCTAGCCCGTTCCGGGCGGGGAGAGAACCACGATGCAAGCGCTTCTGTTCAGCTTCCAGGGCCGGATCAATCGCGCCAAGTTCTGGCTCATTCATATCGGCATCGATGTCGCCTTCGTCGTCATCACCGGCCTCACCGTCGGCGGTGCCGCCTTGTCGGGTGATGTCGAGGCCGCGCGGGCGGCGATGGGGACGTCAGGTGCCGTCGCCACGCTGCTGTTCATTCCGCTCGTCTGGATCGGCCTTGCCGCTTCGGTGAAGCGCTGGCACGACCGCGGCAAGTCGGGCTGGTGGGTCCTGATCGGCCTGGTGCCGGTGATCGGCGGCCTGTGGTTCCTGATCGAATGCGGCTTCCTGGCCGGCACGTCGGGTCCCAACGCCTACGGTTCCGATCCGCTGACCGCGATCTAGACACCGAGGCCTGATCTTCACCCGGCGCCGCCGGCAGCACGGTCAATACGGCGGCTGGGGACAGGGGCCAAAAAATAGATTTGCAGGTTCAGCAGGTTTCTGCTATAAATTTCGTTATGTTGCCAAAGGCGCGTTCGCGGGGACCGCGAGCGTATCGATCGGCAGAACGCCGTCGGCACTAGGCCTCCGGTTCGACCAGTTCCTGATGGGGGACGTGGGGGATGCGAAACCACGCGGTGCCGGCCCGGCCGATGAGAAAGCCCGCCGCTGCGGTCATGCCGATTTCGATCAGGATCCGGAGGCCGGGGTTCTCGGGGTCCCGGGGGAACCCGAACAGGTGGGCTTCCGCCGCCCCGATGAGGGCGAGCAGCACCAGGGCGATGGTCGCCCACAGCCCCTCCGGGGCGCGGCGCAGGCGGATCACGTTCCAGACGTGGTCGACGTCGAGCGGCATGAACTGTCCGCGGGCGAGGCCGGCGACGCCGGCGATCACGGCGAGTTCCCACATCTCCGGCTGATGCAGCTGCTGCAGCGAGGGGTAGATGACCTCGACGAAGGCCGCCAGCGCCGCCAGGCCGGGAGGGACCAGGAGTTGCCACGGCCGGATCACCCGTTGACGGCCTTCCGGCACGGCCGAAAGCATCGCCCCCAGTGCCGCGAGGACGATCACGATCTGCGCCGCATAGAGGTTGATCAGCATTGCCGCAACAATCCCACGTATCCCGCCCCAGGCCCACCGGTCTCGGGCCGGGGTGCTGCAATTTGTTCTACCCCCGTCTACCGGCGCAGGTCTACCGGCGCAGGTCCACATGGGGGGCCCGCCACAGCCGGACCGCCAGCACCAGCGCGCGGCCGACCAGAAGCCCCGTGCACAGTATGGCGACGTGCGCGCCCGCCAGGCGCAACGGCGTGCCGGGCGCCCCGGCCAGAGTGCCGGCGATCTCGAGCCCGATGGCGATCGGCAGCGCCAGGCTCACCCAGAACAGGGCGCGCCGGCCGGTCGGCCGCACCAGATGCCAGTTCTGGTCGACCTCCAGCTTCATGGTGGCGCCGCGTAGCGCGCCGCCCGCCAGGCCGAGGCCGAAGGGGACGGCGAACGTCCAGGCCGGCTGGTGGGCCGCGAGCTGGAACAGCAGCAGGATCAGCGCCACCACCATCGCCAGCAGCGGCAGGCTGAACAGCCGCCTGTGCCGCATGACCCGGCCGCGGTTTTCCCGCAACGCGAAATAGACCGCGGCCATGGCACTGAGGACGAGGACCAGGTGCAGGAGGTTGAGATGGAAGATCACGGAGCGAGCCTACAATCCACCAAATGACGACCGCGTGACGTTTCCGCTGCGAGGCACGCCCGCTCGTCGGCAAAATGCCGGAGACGCCGCGCCGACAGCAAAAACCGTAGCACATCTTTACCGGACCATGCGCGATCATGGCGTCGCAGACCGGACGGGCTGCACGATCGGGCCGGCTCGTCTTCGGGATCGGCTCCTCGGGATCGGCCTCTCGGGAACGGGCCCTCAGGACCGGACTGGCCGTCGTCCGAGGTCGCGGTGCGGCGCGTGGGCGGTGCGCACGAAGAGGGCCAGCGCCCGGCCGCCGAGATAGCCCGCTGCTGTCGCCGCCGCGGCCGCCGCCAGC
>JAUXST010000379.1 GCA_030679805.1 Reyranella sp.
CAGCGAGAAGATCGGCGGCCAAGAATACAAGCTGCCGTTCGTCGACAAGATCGCCTACCGCACGATCAAGGATGAGGCAACCTGGATCACCGCGCTGCGCACCGGCAAGCTCGACATTCTCGAGGCGATCCGCTGGCAGAATGTCGACTCGCTCAAGAAGAGTTCGCCGCAGCTCAAGTGGAACCGCTGGCTCAACATGAGCGGCACCTTCATGGCGATGCGCATGGATGTCGACGGACCGTTCAAGGACGTCCGCGTGCGCCGCGCGCTCAACATGGCGGTCAACAAGGACGAGATCGTCAAGGCCTACTACAACGGCAACGCCGAGCTGTTCGCCTATCCGCAGCACCCCGACTACGGCCCGTATTTCCAGCCGCTTGCCGACATGCCGCCCTCGGTCAAGGAACTCTTCACTTACGATCCCGCGAAGGCCAAGAAGCTGCTGGCTGAGGCGGGCTTCCCCAAGGGCTTCACTACCAAGGTCCAGGTCTGCTCGTGCAATCCCGACCACATGGACCTGCTGCCGCTGATTGCGGCCTACTACGAGCAGGTTGGCGTGAAGCTCGAGATCCAACCGATGGAGTACGGCGCGTTCCTGAGCGCCATGAGTTCGCGCACCCACGCGCCGGGCTATTTCATGAATTCCGGCCACGTCAATCCGACGCGCACAATCCACAAGAGCTTCATCACCGGCGAGCTGTGGAACCCAGCGGGCTACAGCGATCCCAAGTACGACGCCAAGATGGAAGAGGTCTTCCGCACCAAGGACGAAGCCACCCGCATGAAGATGCTGCGCGAGCTGACGGTCGAGATCCTCGACGCGGCGCCTTATGTCTGGCTGCCGATCCCCTACGTCTACACGGCGTGGTGGCCATGGGTGAAGAACTACAGTGGAGAGCTGCGCGTTGGCGCGGTGCGACCGGGTCCGATCTATGCCCGCATTTGGGTCGATCAGGAGCTGAAGAAAAAGATGGGCCACTAGGCTCGCGCAACAATGGGAGGAAGCAGATGATGAAGGTCCTGAAGGGGGCGCTGCTGGCCAGCGCAATGGCGGCGGCTTTTGGCGCGAACGGTGCGTCCGCCAACGACGAGAAGCCGAAATACGGTGGCGGCATCGAGATCGGCACGGTTTACGTGACGCTCTCGGCCCTGTCGTGGGATGCCAACGACTTCAACTGGAAGCACAATCACGATACCGGCCTGGTCTACGAACAGCTTTTCTCCGCCGACCTCAGCAAGAGCGTCAAGGCCGGCGGCAAGCATCCCTTCATCGCCGATGCCTGGCTGCCGTCGGATGCCATGCGCGGCGAACTGGCCGAGAGCTGGGAGTGGAAGGAGAATCCGCTCCGGGTCGAGATCAAGCTGCGCAAGGGCATCATGTGGCCGGAGAAGCCGGGCGTCATGAAAAGCCGCGAGTTCGTCGCCGACGACGTGCTGTTCGCCTACACTCGTCTCGACGCCAGCCCGCGCAAGATCAAGGGCTACTTCGACCATATCGCCAAAGCCCATGCGCCGGACAAGCACACGGTAATCTTCGAGTTCAAGGACTACTTCGCCGAATGGGATTACCGCTTCGGCTACGGCTACTTCTCGGGAATCTATCCCAAGGAGGTGGTCGAGGCCGGCGCCAACAACTGGAAGAACGTGAACGGCACCGGGCCCTACATGCTGACCGATTTCGTCTCGGGAAATTCGAATGTCTATACGAAGAACCCGGATTACTGGGACAAGGACAAGATCGGCGGCCAGGAATACAAGCTGCCGTTCATCGACAAGATCACTTATCGCACGATCAAGGACGAGGCGACGTTCGTCACCGCGCTGCGGACCGGCAAGCTCGACATCCTCGAGGCGATCCGCTGGCAGAACGTCGACTCGCTGAAGAAGAGCGTGCCGCAGCTCAAATGGAACCGCTGGCTCAACATGAGCGGCACGTTCCTCGCCTTCCGCGTCGACGTCGACAGTCCGTTCAAGGACGTTCGCGTGCGCCGCGCGCTCAACATGGCGGTGAACAAGGACGAGATCGTCAAGGCCTACTACAATGGCAATGCCGAGCTCTTCGCCTATCCCATGCACCCCGACTATGTCGGCTATTTCCAGCCGCTGAAGGAGATGCCGGCTTCGGTGCAGGAGCTGTTCAAGTTCGACCCGGCCAAGGCCAAGAAGCTGCTGGCCGAGGCGGGTCACCCCAAGGGCTTCACCTTCAAGGTCCAGGTCTGCTCGTGCAGTCCCGACCATATGGACCTGCTGCCGCTGATCTCAGCCTACCTCGAGCAGGTCGGCGTGAAGATGGAGATCCAGCCCATGGAGTATGGCGCTTTCCTGAGCGCCATGACCTCGCGCACGCTGTCGGTCGGCTACATGATGAACAATGGCCATACCAACCCGACCACGACCATCCGCAAGAGCTTCACGACCGGTCAGCAATGGAATCCGTCAGGCTGGTCCGATCCGAAGTACGACGCCAAGATGGACGACGTCTACAAGACCAAGGACGAGGCCACGCGGATAAAAATGCTGCGCGAGATGACGGTCGAGATCCTCGATCTCGCGCCCTACATCTGGCTGCCGACGCCCTACGTCTATACGGCGTGGTGGCCATGGGTGAAGAACTACGCTGGCGAGCTGCGGGCCGGGTCGGTGCGTCCGGGCCCGATCTACGCCCGCATGTGGCTCGACCAGGAGATGAAGAAGAAGATGGGCCACTGAGATGGCCTGTTGCGTACGGGGGCGCGCCTGATGGGCGCGCCCCTGCTCAGCGTCAGGAACCTGTCGACCGAGTTCCGTACCGAGCGCGGCACCGTCAAGGCGGTCGACAATGTCTCTTTCGATCTGGCGGCCGGCGAGACGCTGGCCATCGTGGGCGAGTCGGGCTCGGGCAAGAGCGTGACGGCGATGTCGATCCTGCGCCTGATCCCCGATCCACCCGGCCGCATCGTCGCCGGCGAGGTGGTGTTCGACGGCCGCGACCTCCTCAAGCTGGAGGATCACGAGATCCGCGCCATCCGCGGCAATCGCATCGCCATGATCTTCCAGGAGCCGATGAGTTCGCTCAACCCGTCGCTCACGATCGGCCTGCAGATCGCCGAGCCGATCAACCTGCACCGCAAGACGCCGTGGGCGGCGGCGATGGACATGGCGGTCGAGCTGCTGTCGCGGGTCCGCCTGCCCGACGCCAGGAGCCGCGTAAAATCCTACCCGCACCAGTTCTCCGGCGGCATGCGCCAGCGCGCCATGATCGCCATGGCGCTTGCCTGTCAGCCGCAGCTCATCATCGCCGACGAGCCGACCACGGCGCTCGATGTCACTGTGCAGGCGCAGATTCTAGCGCTCCTGAAAGAGGTGACGCGGGCCGCCAACTCGGCGCTGATCCTGATCACCCACGATCTCGGCGTG
>JAUXST010000382.1 GCA_030679805.1 Reyranella sp.
ATCACAATGCCGCCCGGCGCAGGAAAGCGATCGAGGTGGCGCCGGGCGCGCGGCAATGCGTCGTACAGGAACTGTCCCGGTTCGCGCAGCTTCAGGCGGCCGTCGAACTGGCGCGACCGCATCCCGGAAATCAGCACGTCGGGCGGCAGCGGCACTAGGGTCGCGTCCCATCCCGGCCAGAGCCGACGTCCTCGCTTCCAGGCGTGATCGAAGAAAGCCCCGCGACGCGAATAGCCGTGAAAGTCGAATACCCAATCAGTGGTGCCGACAATGATGTGATTGCCGATGTAGCCCGCAGCCGGCTTAATCCAGGTGACCGCGTATTCAGGCGCGCCGTGACGTTCGAGGAAGGCATGCGCCAAGATATGGCAAGCGCCGCAGGCGAAGAACACACGGTCAGGCAGCGCCCACCGCATGATCTGGTCCTGGCTCGAATAACCTGGCGTTCTGACCTGATACATGGCGGACGATCGGAACGTCAGCAGTGTGCCGCCATGAAAGCGCCGTCATGAAAGCCAGCTATCGATATCCTTGGTAAGCGGCAGGCCGGCGCTCTCGCCCAGCACACGATGGCCGATGCCGGAGCCGACCAGGAACGCCTCCTGGTGCGGCAATGCGTTGGCTTTCAGCATGGCGCGGATGGCGGGACCGTCATGGCCCCAGCCGACGGCCTCGACCTTGCCGTCGAAGGCACGGTTCAGCCGCACCAGGAACTCGACCCGTTCGGCGTCGCTGAGGCCAGGTACGGCGTCGATGTCGCCCAGGATGAACAGCCGGCCGCGGAATTTCGCCACGAGGTCGGCAATGAAGTTGCGCGGCTCGACGATCACTTCGCGGTTCGGTCCGCGGCGCACGCGGGCGGCCAGCGACAGCGGCAACACGGCGGCCCCAAGATGGGCGCCGGAATCCATCAGCGCCGAGGTCAGTTCCCTATAAGTGATGCCCAGGCGCTCGGCCCGCTTAAGGCGCAGCATCGCCACTTCGGGCTTGGGCGCCTTCCAGGCCTTCGCGGCGGCACGGCGCCACACCCAAGCCTCCCAGGACATATCGAAGATCGGGCCGTTGTTGTGCCCGATGCCTGGCCTGCGCAGCAGGGCCTCGACATTGGCATGCCGGACCCCTAGACGGTCGAAACGATCACCCATTACGCTATTCTAACGCAATGTTGGGGCCAAAATCGAGGAGCGGTACGTGGAAGATTTTCAGGTCGATGTTCTGGTGGTGGGCGCGGGCAATGCCGCGGCCTGTGCGGCCCTGGCCGCCCGCGACAAGGGCGCCACGGTCGCCATGCTGGAGGCTGCCCCCGAGGAAGAGCGCGGCGGCAACAGCACCTACACGGCCGGCGCCATGCGCGTGGTGTTCCACGGCGTCGATGACCTGGTGCAGCTCTACGACCTCACCGAGGACGAGAAGCGCGACGTCGATTTCGGCAGCTACACCGCCGACCAGTATCTCGACGACATGGGCCGGGTGACCAACTACCGCTGCGACCCGGAACTGACCGACATCCTGATCGGCCGCAGCTTCGAGACGATGAAGTGGATGCGCTCCAAGGGCGTGCGCTTCCAGCCCTCCTACGGCCGCCAGG
>JAUXST010000386.1 GCA_030679805.1 Reyranella sp.
GGTCGAGGTCGCACAGGCGTTGATCCGCCAGCACGATCTCGAGCCGGCGTTGGTCCACTAGACTCGCGGGAAAGTCAGACTCGAGGGAAAAATCGAGGCGGTTCAGGCGGCGCTTTGGGCCTGGATCGGCTCGACCAGCAAAGCGTAAAGCGCCTCGGCACTCTCGGTCGCCCGCAGCTTGTCGACGAGGCTGCGGTCGCGCAGCAGACGCGAAACGCGGGCGAGCGCCTTGAGGTGGTCAGCGCCGGCGCCCTCGGGAGCCACCAGCAGAAAAACGATGTCGACTGGCCGATCGTCGATCGCGTCGAAGGCAATCGGTTGGGCGAGCCGGGCGAACAGGCCGCGCGGCGTGGCGATCGCCGCCATGCGACCATGAGGGATGGCAATTCCGCCGCCAATGCCGGTCGACCCCAGGGCTTCGCGCTCGATCAGGCGGTCGAAAAGACGGCGCTCATCGAGCGCCAAAAAACCGGCCGCGCGGCTGGCCAATTCCGCCAGAAGGGCTTTCTTGCCGGACGTCTTCACGCTGGCCAGAACGGCCTCGGGGCCGGTCAGCAAATCAGCGATTTCCACAATTCCACCAATGGGTTAGTGGGCGAACGCAGAATCCGCCCCGGCGAGAGAGGCGACCCTATAGGCGCGTCCTTGGGATCGGTCAAGCCACCCTTCGCGGCGGCCATTGCCGGCGCCTCAGTCGGCCGGACCGCCGAGGGCCTGCGCCGCGAGCGCAGCGCTCGGCATCGCGGCGGGAAGGCTTCGGCTCATGCCCAGTCGGCCAAGGCGTCGACGCTCGGCCGACGATGGAATGCGCATGGCCTCGCGATATTTGGCAACGGTGCGGCGGGCGATCTCGACACCTTCGCCCTTGAGCAGATCGACGATGCGATCGTCCGACAACGGCTGGTGAGAACTCTCGCCGCCGACCAGAAGCCGGATACGCGAGCGCACCGATTCGGACGAGACGACCACGCCCGGCGTACGGGCCGGCAGGGAAGAGGTGAAGAAATACTTCAGCTCGAAGATGCCGCGCGGCGTGGCGATGTACTTGTTCGAGGTCACGCGACTCACCGTGCTTTCGTGCAGTTCGGTGGCAATGGCGATGTCGCGCAATACGAGCGGCTTCAGCGCGCTCACGCCGTGGCGGAAGAATCCATCCTGCTGGCGGACGATCTCGCGCGCCACCTTCAGGATCGTGGTCGCACGCTGCTCAAGGGTCTTGACCAGCCAATTGGCGGACTGGAAGCGCTCGGCGACGAAGGCACGATCGTTCTTGGCGCGAGCGCCCTTCATCAGCGTCGCGTGGTAGTTGCGATCGACCAGAACCTTGGGCAATGCGTCGGTGTTGAGTTCGATGAACCAGCCTTCTTCGCCGGTGTCGGGATCCTTGGCCGGCCGCAGGTAAAGGTCCGGCGCGACGGGCTGGATCGGCTCGAAATCGAAAGCCTGGCCAGGCCGCGGATCGAGCGTACGCAGCTCCGACAGCATGTCGCGCAGATCCTCGTCATCGACGCCGCAACGGCGACGCAGCTGGCCGAGCTCTCCGGCGGCCACGAGGTCGAGATTGTCGAGCAGGGCCTTCATCGCCGGATCCAAGCGATCACGCTCCACCAGCTGGGCCGCCAGACACTCGGCGACCGAGCGGGCGAACAAGCCGGCCGGTTCGATCTGGCGCAGCCGCGCCCAGACGGCCTCGACCGAATCGGTGCTGGCACCCGTCGCCTCGGCGACGCTGGCAGCATCCAGCCGGCAATAGCCGGCTTCATCGAGCCCCTCGGCGAGCTTCAGGGCGATCCGCCTCTCGTCCGCGCCGGCAAACAGCAAGTCGATCTGTTCTAGGACATAGACCGCGAGTGAGCGCGGACGGCCGGCGACGAAGTCGAGCGCATCGGGGACTCCCTCGCGCTGGCCGACCGTGCTGGCCGTCGCATCGCCGCCACGGTCCGCGTGTTCGCGCGTCCAACGGTCGTCGGCCTCGGCCAGCGCCGGCGCGGCCGCCGCCAAAGCCTCGGCAGTGTCGGTCGGTGCATCGAGGACGGGGGCATCGGGTTCGGCGATCGGGCCATCATCCGAGGCGCCCTCCGACAACAGCGGGTTCTTTTCGAGTTCCTGTTGGATGAAGGCGGCGAGTTCGAGGTGCGAGAATTGCAGCAGCTTGATCGCCTGCTGAAGCTGCGGTGTCATCGCCAACGTCTGGCGGGACGCCAATAGGAGACTCGGACCGATACGCATCGTTACCCCCAACTCCGAGGGCCAAAGACCCTCGCTGGAAATCTAATGCAATAGTCGTGCCAAAGTCACATACAATCTAATTTCAGTGTGCAAATATATCAATTTCGGGCCAGCCCGCGATATCCAGGCGGGCCCGGCTGGGCAGAAACTGGAAGGCTGCTCGAGCCAAATCTTCCCGGCCTTCCCGCTTCAGGAGCCCGTCCAGCTTGACCTTGAGCGCATGCAAATACAGCACGTCCGACGCCGCATAGGCCATCTGCTCGTCGCTCAGCTTTTCCGCCCCCCAATCGGAGGTCTGCTGCTGCTTGGACAAATCCACGGCCAGCAGCTCCTTGCAGAGATCCTTCAGTCCGAACTTGTCGGTGAAGGTCCGCACGAGCTTGGCGGCGATCTTGGTGCAATAGACCGGCTCGCAGCGCACGCCGAGCGCGTGCTCAAGGACGGCGATGTCGAAGCGGCCGAAGTGGAAGAGCTTCAGGACCTTGGGATCGGCAATCAGCGCCGCCAGCCTCGGCGCCTTGATCGGGCCACGCGGCATCTGGACCAGATGGGCATTGCCGTCGCCGGCCGAGAGCTGGACCAGGCAGAGCCGGTCGCGATGGGGGTTGAGACCCATCGTCTCGGTATCGATGGCCACGATGGGCCCGAACGACAGGTCGGCGGGAAGATCGCCGCGGTGAAGGCTGATCGCCATTTAACGGATGCCTCGCAAGCCCTGCATGGTGCCCAGGAGAAGACTCGAACTTCCACGCCTTTCAGCGCTAGTACCTGAAACTAGTGCGTCTACCAATTCCGCCACCTGGGCACGGCATGCGGGCTGTTGCGGGCCGTGAGTTAGGGCGAGGCCGCGCCGATGTCAACCATAGTGCCTTTGCGTCATGCTCTTGCACCGGAACAACGATAAGCTATAGGCAGCTTCCATGAGCATCAGGCAGGTCACGGTTTTCGGCGGCAGCGGCTTCATCGGCCGGGCCATTGTGCGGGCGCTGGCGCAGGAGGGCCTGCGGGTGCGGGTCGCCGTGCGCAGGATCGAACTTGCGGAATCCGTCAAGACCGCGGGCGACGTCGGCCAGATCACCGTGATGCGGACCAATCTCAGGAACGCCCCGTCGGTGGCGGCAGCGATTGCCGGCAGCGAGGCCGTGATCAATGCGGCCGGCATTCCCTTCCAGCGCGGCCGCCAGCGCTACCAGACGGTCCATGTCGCCGGCGCTCGCGCCATCGCCGAAGCAGCAAGTGCCGCCGGCGTCGAACGGCTGATTCATATGTCGGGCATTGGCGCCGACCACCGCAGCTCGAAGAACCGTTACGTGCAGTCCAAGGTCGGCGCGGAAGACGCGATCGTCGCCGGTTTTCCGTCGGCAACGATCCTGCGGCCCAGCGTGGTCTTCGGGCCCGACGATGCGATGTTCAATCGCCTGGCACGGATCGCCGCCGTGGCGCCGTTCGTCCCGGTCGTGGGCAGTGGTTCGGCCAAGGTCCAGCCTGTCTTCGTGGGCGACGTCGGCAGCGCCGCCGCGGCGGTCCTCGCCCGTCCGGAGACGGCGAAGGCCGTGTTCGAGCTGGGCGGACCGCGCGTCTACACCTATCGCGAGATCGCGGCCCTCGTGCTGCGTGAAATCGGTCGCGACAAGCCGATCCTGGGGGTGCCGGCCTCGCTGATGAAGATCGCCGGCTTCTTCGCCGAATTCCTGCCGGTCCCGCCGCTCACCCACGACCAGGTCGATCTCCTGACGCAGGACAATGTCGCCCGCCCCGGTGCGCCCGGCCTGGCCGCCCTCGGCATTCAGGCGACGGCCGCCGAGGCCATCCTGCCGACTTACCTGGACCGTTTCCGCGTCGGCGGACGCTACAACCAGCACGCTCCCGCCTGAAAGCGACGATCTGTTTTCCCGCAGGCGTTCACATGTCTTCTCTTATTAGTCCTGATATGGTACTATATTTAGACACCTCCTCAGATCTAACCGCCGCATATGCCCATAGGATTCTTTTTGTCTGATAATTAGGTCAGTAATATTGACTATAAGCCAAATCTATGATGAATAAGCGATGGGCGCGCAGCTTTGACGCCAGCGGCACGCCCTTTGCGTAATAAAATTACATCATTGATTCGAGGGCTTGGTCATGGCCGAAAGGATGCTGAAGTTCGTCGGAACGTCGCAGGCCATGCCGGACAAGCGCCCGGCCGCCGAGCGCCGCCGCGACTTCGATGAGATCTACAGCAACTACGCCCGCGAGAAGGCGGCGGAACAGGCGGCACGGTGCTCGCAGTGCGGCGTGCCGTTCTGCCAGATCCATTGCCCGCTGCAGAACAACATTCCCGACTGGCTAAAATTCACGGCGGAAGGCCGACTCGAGGAAGCCTACGAACTCTCGGCGGCGACGAACAACTTCCCGGAGATCTGCGGCCGCATCTGCCCGCAGGATCGCCTGTGCGAGGGCAACTGCGTCATCGAGAAGGGATTCGACGCCGTCACCATCGGCTCGGTCGAAAAGTTCATCACCGATACCGCCTGGAACCAGGGCTGGGTGAAGCCGATCCGCCCGCGCCGGGAGCGCGCCGAAAGCGTCGGCATCGTCGGCGCCGGCCCCGCGGGCCTTGCCGCCGCCGAGCAACTGCGCCGCAAGGGCTACCAGGTGGCGATCTACGACCGCTACGACCGCGTCGGCGGCCTGCTGATCTACGGCATCCCCAACTTCAAGCTCGAGAAGGATATCGTGCAGCGCCGCGAGCAACTGCTGCGCGACTCGCAGGTGGCGTTCCATCTCGATTGCGAGGTGGGTCGCGATATCTCGTTGGCGGAACTGCGCCGGCGACACGGCGCCGTCCTGATCGCGACCGGCGTCTACAAGGCACGCGACATCGCAGCGCCCGGCGTCGGGCTGCCCGGCATCGCAGCGGCCCTCGATTATCTCACCGCCTCCAACCGCAGCGGCCTGGGCGATGCGGTGCCGGGAATCGAATCGGGCGCGCTGCATGCCGAGGGCAAGAATGTCGTGGTGGTGGGCGGCGGCGACACCGCGATGGACTGCGTGCGCACGGCCGTGCGCCAGGGTGCCAAGTCGGTGAAGTGTCTCTATCGCCGCGACCGCGCCAACATGCCGGGCTCGCAGCGTGAGGTGAAACACGCCGAGGAGGAAGGCGTCGAGTTCGTCTGGCTGTCGGCGCCGCAGGGCTTCCTCGGCAAGGATCACGTCAGCCACGTGCGGACCGTGCGCATCCATCTCGGCATGCCCGACGCATCGGGCCGCCAGACGCCGCAGGAGATCCCCAACAGCCACGCGAACATCGAGGCCGACCTCGTGCTGAAGGCGCTGGGCTTCGATCCGGAGGATCTGCCCGCGGCACTGGCCACGCCCGATCTCGGCGTCACCGGCTGGGGCACGCTGGACATCGACTGGCGCAACATGATGACCAGCCTCGACGGCGTGTTCGCCGCCGGCGACATCGTGCGCGGCGCGTCGCTGGTGGTGTGGGCGGTGCGCGACGGCCGCGACGCCGCCGAGCGGATCCATTCATACCTGACAACCAAGGCCCTGAACGCTCAACGGATAGCGGCGGAGTGAGAGACCGATGCTGACGCTCTACGACTACATGGACTCCGGCAACGGCTACAAGGCGCGGCTCATGCTGGCGCAGCTCGGCCTGCCCTACAAGCTGGTAGAGCGCGACATCCTGAAGGGTGAGACCCGCACGCCGGAGTTCCTGAAGCGCAATCCCAACGGCCGCATTCCGACCCTGCAGCTCGAGGATGGCAGCCACATCTTCGAATCAGGTGCCATCATCTGGTATCTGGCCGAGGGCACGCCGCTCGCCCCCAAGGACCGCCGGGCGCGCGCAGAGACGCTGCAATGGATGTTCTTCGAGCAGTATAGCCACGAGCCCTACATCGCCGTGGCGCGCTTCTGGAAGCACTACCTGCCGAAGCTCACGCCCACGCAGGAAGCCGAGCTGCCCGACCGCATGAAGAAGGGTTACGCCGCGCTCGACGTCATGGAGAAGCACCTGGCGAACCGTCAGTACTTCGTCGACGAGCGCTACGGTCTGGCCGACATCGCGCTCTATGCCTACACGCATGTCGCGCACGAGGGCGAGTTCGACTTGTCGAAGTATCCCGGCATCAACGCCTGGATGGCGCGGGTCGCCGCGCAGCCCAAGCACGTCACCATCACCCACAAGAACTGACGAGGGAGCAAACGATGCCGATGATCAACGTTCAGATGTTCGAGGGCCGCACCACGGAGCAGCGCCGCAAACTGGCGAAGGAACTCACCGAGGGCACCTGCCGAGCGCTCGGCTGCACGCCGGCCGCGGTGCAGATCATCCTCACCGATATCAAGAAAGAGAACTGGGCCGAGGCCGGCAAGCTCTTCTCCGACTAGACCTCAATTCCGGGAATCGACGTCATGTCCGCACGTCCCTTCGATGCCAAGCAGTTCGTCCGCGACTATCAGGACGGTGTCGCGCAACTTACCGACGCCTACGGCTACAACCCCGCCCAGGAGCTCGACTCCTGCGGCGTGGGCCTGGTCGTGGCACTGGACGGCAAGCGTCGCCGCGACGTGGTGGTGGCCGGCATCGATGCGCTGAAGGCCGTGTGGCACCGCGGCGCCGTCGACGCCGACGGCAAGACCGGCGATGGTGCGGGCCTTCACGTCGAGATCCCGCAAGACTTCTTCAAGGAACACATCCGCGACTCGAGCGGTGAAGTCCCGCAGGTCGGCCGCATCGCGGTCGGCATGGTGTTCCTGCCGCGCACCGACTTGGGCGCGCAGGAGCGCTGCCGCATCATCGTCGAGACCGAGATCCTGCGCTTCGGCCACACCATCCTGGGCTGGCGCCAGGTGCCGGTCGACATTTCCTCGATCGGCGAGAAGGCCAACGAGACGCGGCCGGAGATCGAACAGATCCTGATCGGCCGCGGTGACGCCCGCCTCGATAACCGCGAGTTCGAGAAGCAGCTCTACATCCTGCGGCGGCGCATGGAGAAGGCGGCGATCGCCGAGAACATCTCCGAGTTCTACGTCTGCTCGCTTTCCTGCCGCTCGGTCGTCTACAAGGGCATGTTCCTCGCCGAGCATCTCAGCGCCTTCTATCCCGACCTGCTCGACGAGCGCTTCACCTCGCGCTTCGCGATCTTCCACCAGCGCTATTCGACCAACACCTTCCCGCAATGGAAGCTGGCGCAGCCCTTCCGCGTGCTGGCGCACAACGGCGAGATCAACACCATCCTGGGCAACGTCAACTGGATGAAGAGCCACGAGGCCCGGCTCGATCATGACGGCTTCGGCCGTTCGATCGAGGACCTGAAGCCGATCATCCAACCCGGCGCGTCGGATTCCTCGGCGCTCGACAACGTGTTCGAGCTGCTGGTGCGCGGCCATCGCAACCTGCCGATGGTCAAGTCGATGATGATCCCCGAGGCCTCGTCGTCGAACCCGAACGTGCCGCCCAAGCACCGCGCCATGTACAACTACGTGAACGGCGTCATGGAACCGTGGGACGGGCCGGCCGCCATCGCCGCCGTCGCCGGCAAGTGGGCGCTGGTCGGGCTCGACCGCAACGGGCTCCGGCCGATGCGCTATGTGCGCACCTCCGACGAGCTGCTGATCGCAGGCTCGGAGGCCGGCATGGTGCCGCAGGACGAGTCCAAGATCGTCGAGAAGGGTCGCTTAGGACCGGGCGAGATGCTGGCCGTCGATATGGACCAGCCCAAGCTCTACAAGGACCACGAACTGAAGGACATGCTGTCCGACACCCACGATTATGCCGCCTGGACCGGCCGCACGGTCGAGCTCGATTCGCTGATCAAGCAGGACGCGCCGGCCGCCGAGCATTTTGAGGCCGACGAGCTGCGTCGCCGCCAATTCGCCTCGGGCTGGTCGATCGAAGACCTGGAAATGATCCTCCATCCCATGGTCGAGGACGCCAAGGAGGCCGTGGGCTCGATGGGCGACGATGCACCGCTTGCGGTGCTGTCGGACACCTATCGCGGCATGCACCATTACTTCCGGCAGAATTTCAGCCAGGTCACCAATCCGCCGATCGACAGTCTGCGCGAACGCAACGTCATGACCTTGCGCACGCGGCTCGGCAATCTCGGCAACATCCTCGACGAAAGCGCCGAGCAGAGCGAGATGCTGTCGCTGCAGTCGCCGATCGTGCTCAATGCCGAGTTCGAAGCGATGCGCCATTACATGGGCGACACCGCCGCCCGCATCGACTGCACATTCGAAATCAAGAGTGGCGACCCCAAGAGTGGGCTGGATGCCATGCGCCAGGCCTTCGACCGCATCTGCCACGAGGCCGAGGAAGCCGTGCGCCGCGGCTGCCTGCACATCGTGCTGACCGACGCCAATGTCGACTTCGACCGTGCGGCGCTGCCGATGATCCTGGCGGCGGGTGCCGTGCACTCCTACCTCGTGCGCCAATCGCTGCGCACCTTCACCTCGCTCAACGTGCGCTCCGGCGAATGCATGGATGTGCATTATGCAGCTGTCATCATCGGTGTCGGCGCCACGTCGGTGAATCCTTATCTCGCCGAGGAAACGATCGCGGCCCGCCATGCGCGCGGCCTGTTCGGCAAGCTCTCGCTCGGCCAGTGTCTCGCCAACTACAAGAAGGCGCTGGACGAAGGGTTGCTCAAGGTGATGTCCAAGATGGGCATCTCGGTGCTGTCGTCCTACCGTGGCGGCTGCAACTTCGAGGCCGTGGGCCTCTCGCGCTCGCTGGTCGCCGAATTCTTCCCCGGCATGCCCTCGCGCATTTCCGGCATCGGCCTGCGTGGCGTGCAGGAGAAGATCGCCGAGCAGCATGCCCGCGCTTTCGACGAGGACGTGATCGCGCTGCCGATCGGCGGCTTCTACAAGACGCGGCGCGGCGGCGATCGCCACAATTTCGAGGGCGACCTCATCCACATGCTGCAGGACGCGGTGAACACCGAGTCCTACGCCAAGTACCGCAAGTACAGCGAGGCGGTGCGCAAGCTGCCGCCGATCAACCTGCGCGACCTGCTCGACTTCAAGGCCGATCGCGCCCCCGTCGTCCTCGACGAAGTCGAGTCGATCACCGAGCTGCGCAAGCGGCTGGTGGCGCCGGGTATCTCGCTGGGCGCGCTCGGCCCCGAGGCACACGAAACGCTCTCGATCGCCATGAACCGCATCGGCGCCAAGTCCGATTCGGGCGAAGGCGGCGAGGATCCGGCGCGCTACAGCCCACGCGCCAACGGCGACAACGCCTCCTCAGCGATCAAGCAGGTGGCGTCAGGCCGCTTCGGCGTCACGGCCGAATATCTCAACAACTGCCGCGAGATCGAGATCAAGGTGGCCCAAGGCGCCAAACCCGGCGAGGGCGGACAGCTGCCAGGCCTCAAGGTGAGCGAGATGATCGCCCGCCTGCGCCACTCCACGCCTGGCGTCACCTTGATCAGCCCGCCGCCGCACCACGATATCTACTCGATCGAGGATCTGGCGCAGCTCATCTACGACCTGAAGCAGATCAACCCCGAGGCGCGGGTGACGGTGAAGCTGGTCGCCCGTTCCGGCATCGGCACCATCGCTGCCGGCGTCGCCAAGGCCAAGGCCGACACGATCCTGATCTCCGGCCACAGCGGCGGTACCGGCGCCAGCCCGCAGACCAGCATCAAGTACGCCGGCATCCCTTGGGAGATGGGCCTGTCGGAGACGCACCAGGTGCTGACGCTCAATCGCTTGCGCGAGAAGGTGTTGCTGCGCACCGACGGCGGCATCAAGACCGGCCGCGACGTGGTGATCGCGGCCATGCTGGGTGCCGAGGAATACGGCATCGGCACGGCGTCGCTGATTGCCATGGGCTGCATCATGGTGCGGCAGTGCCATTCCAACACCTGCCCGGTCGGCGTCTGCACGCAGGATCCGAAGCTGCGCGCCAAGTTCGGAGGCTCGCCGGAGAAGGTCGTCAACCTCTTCAGCTTCGTGGCCGAAGAGGTACGCGAGATCCTGGCCCAACTGGGCTACCGCTCGCTGGTCGAGATCGTCGGCCGCTCCGACCTGCTGCGGCAGGTGAGCCGCGGCGCCCGATACCTCGACGACCTCGATCTCAACCCGTTGCTGACGCGCGCCGACGGCGGTCGCGAAGTGGCGCATTGCACGGTCGAAGGGCGCAACGAGGTGCCCGACACGCTGGACGCCCAGATGATCCGCGATGCCCAGCCGCTGTTCACGCATCGCGAGAAGATGCAGCTGCAGTATAGCGTGCGGAACACCCATCGCGCCGTGGGCACGCGGCTCGCGGCCATGATCACGCGCAAGTATGGCATGTCGGGCCTGCAGCCCGACACCGTCACGGTGCGGCTGCGCGGCACTGCCGGCCAGTCGCTCGGCGCCTTTGCCGTGCGGGGCATGAAGCTGGAAGTGTTCGGCGATGCCAACGACTACGTTGGCAAGGGCCTGAGCGGCGGCACCATCATCGTGAAGCCCACCATATCGAGCCCGCTGGTGCCCGAGCACAATGCCATCATCGGCAACACGGTTCTCTATGGCGCCACGGCCGGCAAGCTGTTCGCCTCGGGTCTCGCCGGCGAGCGCTTCGCCGTGCGCAACTCCGGGGCCGACACGGTGGTCGAAGGCGTGGGCTGCAACGGCTGCGAATACATGACCGGCGGCACCGCCGTGATCCTGGGTCCGGTTGGCGTCAACTTCGCTGCCGGCATGACCGGCGGCATGGCGTTCGTCTACGACCCGGCCGAGGCCTTCAAGCTCAACGTCAATCCGGAGACGGTGGCGTGGCAGCGCCTCGACCACCCGCATTGGGAGGCCGCGCTGAAGGCCCTGGTCGAGGAGCATGTCGCCGAGACCAAGTCGCCGCTCGGGGCACGCCTGCTGAACGACTGGAATCGCGAAGTCGAACGCTTCTGGCAGGTCGTCCCCAAGGAGATGCTGACGCGCCTGCCGCAGCCGTTGTCGGTCGCCAAGGCAAAGCGCGCCTAGAGGACCTTCCCCCGTGGACCCCGCGCGCGTGCCGCGCATTGCGTGGCTGCAGCTTGCCGCCAACATCATCCTGTTTGGCTTGAGCTGGCCGATCATCAAGATCGGCCTGGAGGCTTCGACGCCGCTGTGGTTCGCGGCGGCGCGCGCGACGCTGTCGGCCACCACCGCCTTCATCCTGCTGGCCTGCCTCGGCCGTCTGGCCTGGCCACATCGCGCCGACTGGCCGATCGTCCTGTCCGTCGGCACGCTGCAGCTTTCTTGCTTCTTCGCCTTTTCCAATCTCGGCGTGCAGAGCCTGCCCGCCGGCCGCTCGAGCGTGCTCGCCTACACTGCAACGCTCTGGATCGTGCCGCTCTCCCTGATGGTCGGCGAAAAGGTCGGCTGGCGCGCCGTGGCCGGCGTCCTGCTCGGTCTCATGGGAATTGCCGTCCTGGTCGATCCACTGCGCTTTGACTGGACCGACAAGGTCATCATCTGGGGCCATGTCTGGCTGTTGCTGGCAGGGTTCACCTGGGCGATCGTCATCGTCCACATACGCCGGCACCGCTGGAAACTGACACCACTCGATGTGCTGCCGTGGCAAATGAGCGTGGCGACGATCCTGCTGTGGACGTTCGCATTGATCGTCGAGCCCGCCGGGTATCTCGATCTCGGCAAGACGGAACTCTGGACGTCGCTGCTCTATATCGGCGCCTTCGCCGGCCCGATCGCGACCTGGGCCGCCGTATCGGTCGGGCGCGCCCTCCCCCCGGTCGTCGGGTCGATGGGCATGCTGGGCGTGCCCCTGCTCAGCATCGCCTCCTCAGTCGTGCTCCTGGGCGAGACGATCACTGCGCCCCTGGCGGTCGGCACCACGCTGATCATCGCCGGAATTGCCATCGTGATCCTGGACAAGTCCCGCGACCGACAAGGCATGCAACTGACGAGGCGTGCCTAGTGTCGCGCTGCCTGGCCGCCGTCGAGGGTCATCACCACGCCGCTGATGTAGCTGGCGCGATCCGACGCCAGGAACACCGCAAGGTCGGCCACCTCGTCGGGCTCCGCGGCGCGGCCGAACGGCATGTGCTTGGTGAGTTCGGGCCAGCGCTCGGGATCGCCGAACTTCTGCTCGGCCTGGCCGCGCAGCAGCGTCAGCATGCGGTCGGTACGGGTGGCGGGCGGATTGATCGCCACCACACGCACGCCGTGATCGACGCTCTTCGAGCCTACTGCACGGGTGAAGGCCATCAGACTAGCGTTGCCCATGGTGCCGGCGACGTAGTCGTAGTTAAAGCTCTCGCCGGCGAGGCCGATGATGTTCACCACCACGCCCTTCTTGCGGGCATAGAACTTCTCCAGCATGGCGCGCGTGGCGTTGACGTAGCCGAACACTTTCAGCTCCCACGCCTCGCGCCACTTCGGCTCAGTCATGCCGAAGATATCGCCGCGCGGGATGGCGCCGGCATTGTTCACCAGGATGTCGGCATGGCCCACCGCCTCGACCACCGAACGGGCCGTATCGCCCTTGGAGAAATCGGCAGGATGGATCTCGACCGGCACATTGTGACGGGCGCGGATTTTTTCCCGCGCCGTTTCGAGCGACTCCCGGGAGCGCGAGGCGATGTGGACGGTGCAGCCTTCGGCGGCGAAGCCCATGGCGCAGGCAAAGCCGATGCCGCGGCTGCCCCCGGTGATGAGGACGGTCTTGCCGCCGAGCTTCATGTCCATGTCGCGGTCTCCTAGAGCCGATAGGTGGAACCGATGGTGGCGCGGCCGTCCTCGGTCTTGACGCGGCCGTCCTTCACCATCTGCACCAGGTGCGCCAGCATCGAACGGCCGGCGGCGGCGTGAAGGTGGATCGGCGTATCGGCATAGTTCTTGGCCACCATCTGCGGGACGGTCTGGGGGCCTTCCTTGAGCCGCGCCATGATCTGCGCCTCGCGGCCTAGGCGATGCTCGATATAGGCCTGCACGAAGGGATTGGGATTGCGGATCTCGGCGCCGTGCGTCGGGATGTAGAGCGTCTCGTCACGCGGCAGTAGCTTGCGCAGGCTGGCAAAATAATCGGCCATGTTGCCGTCGGGCGGCGAGATCACCGCCGTCGACCACCCCATGACATGGTCGCCCGAGAGCAGAGCCTTGTCTTCCTTCACCGCGAAGCAGAGGTGGTTGGAGATGTGGCCGGGCGTGTAGACCGCCTCGACGTTCCAGCCGTCGCCCTGGATCACGTCGCCGTCGTTCAGCTTGACGTCGGGAGCGAAGGCGAAGTCGCCCTCCTGCTCCGTCGTCACGCCTTCCGGCGGTTTGGGATGGGGGCCGTAGCTGTAAACCTTGGCGCCAGTTGCCTTGGCCAGAGCCGGCGTGGCCGGTACGTGATCGATATGGGTGTGAGTGACCAGGATATGGGTCACGGTCTCGCCGCGCACGGCACGCAGGACCGCGTCGATATGGTCCTGCTGGTCCGGGCCGGGATCGACCACCGCCACCTTGTCGTGACCGATGATGTAGGTGCCGGTGCCCTTGAAGGTGAACGGGCTCGGGTTGTTGGCGACGACGCGGCGGATCAGCGGCGTCACCTCCATGGCCGTGCCGTAGTCGAACTTGAAGTCCTTGATGAAGGGAATGCCAGGCATCGAAGTCCTTACGGTGTGGGCGGCGTCAGTTTGTAGAGGGCGTTGCGGATGTCGGAGCTGACGTAGACCGTGCCCGACTTGGCCACGGCAACGCCGGTCGGCACCAGCGCCGGCGGGCCGCCGGGAAAGGGCGCCAGACCGATATCAAGATTCGAGGCAATTACAGTCCGCGCACCCGAGGCCGGATCAATGGCGACGACGCGCTTCTGGCCCACTTCGGCCACGAACAGGCGGCCGTCGGGTCCGACGTCGATTCCTTCCGGGCCGGCCAGGCCATCGGCCACGACCTTGCGGCCACCTGTGGCGACATCGATCTGCAGGACTGCACCGCCGGCGATCTCGGTGATGTAGACCAGATTGCCGGGACCCTGGGCCATCGCGACAGGCCCGCGCAGCTCCTTGGCGA
>JAUXST010000395.1 GCA_030679805.1 Reyranella sp.
TCCCAAGGTGAAGCTGCGGTGGAGCGTCTGCCCGCGCGCGCCTTCGCCCGCCGCGCCGAAAGCGACGTGTAGCGGCAGGAAGTGCTCATCGGTCGGATGGGCATCGACGGCATAAGGCGCCTGGGCTCGATAATCGGCGAGGGCCGCTTCGTCGCCCTTCTCCACCGTCTCCGCCACCCAGTCGTCGAACTCCTGCGCCCACGGTTCCGGCTCGGAAGGCGCCCCGCCGCGCACCAGAGCCCGCAGATTGTGCGTGGCGCTACCGCTGCCCATCACCAGCACGCCCTCCTCGCGCAACGCGGCGAGGCTTCGTCCCAGCGCGATGTGGTGCGCCGGACTTTGGTCGGGCTGTATCGAGAGCTGGAAGATCGGAACGTCGGCCGAGGGCCAGCCCAGCATCGCCGGCACCCAGGCGCCGTGGTCGAGGCCGCGATGCGGATCGTGCGCCGCGCCGGCGAGCTTGGCCACGCGCTCGGCGAGTTCCGGCGCGCCGGGCGCGGCGTAGCGCAGGCGATAGAGCGCTTCGGGAAAGCCGTAGAAATCGTGGATAGTGTCGGGCCTGTGCGCCAGCGAGACGGCCGGCACGTCGGTGTCCCAATGCGCCGACACCGCGACGATCGCCTTGGGCCGCGGCAGCTGCTGGCCGAGCGAAGCCAAGAAGGTTCGTGCCGGCAGATCCTCCAGGATCAGCGTCGGGGCGCCGTGCGACACGAAGACAGTTGGCATGGACATCGCTTTATTCCTCACGCTGCTCGTGGCAGCCTGTGTGCAATTAGGGCCTGCGGCAAGAGAAGGACAAGATCATGCGTATCACGAGAAGACTGGCCGCGCTCGCGCTCGGCCTGGGACTGGTGGCGGCAGCGCCGGCGGCGATGGCCGAAACGACCCTCCGGATGGTCGCCCATTCCGACCTCAAAGTGCTGGATCCGATCTGGACCACCGCCTTCATCACCCGCAACCACGGCTATCTCGTCTACGACGTGCTGTTCGCCAAGGATGCGAACCTCAAGATCCAGCCGCAGATGGTCGACAAGTACGAGGCCTCGGCGGACAAGCTCACCTGGACTTTCACGCTGCGCGACGGACTCGAGTGGCACGACGGCCAGCCGGTGACGTCGGAGGATTGCGTCGCCTCGATCAAGCGCTGGGCGGCCCGTGACGCGCTCGGCCAGCAGATGATGGCCCGCGTCAGCGAGCTGGCGCCGGTCGATGCCAAGACCTTCCGCATCGTGCTCAAGGAGCCGTTCGGCCTGCTGCTCGACGCGCTGGGCAAGCCCTCGTCCAACGTGCCGTTCATGATGCCGAAACGCGTCGCCGAGACCGATCCCGGCAAGCAGATCTCCGACTACACCGGCTCCGGGCCGTTCATCTTCAAGAAGGAGGAGTGGAAGCCCGGCGAGAAGATCGTCTACGCCAAGAACACCAAGTACAAGCCGCGGCCCGAGCCGCCCTCCATGCTGGCCGGCGGCAAGGTCGCCAAGGTCGACCGCATCGAGTGGCTGGCGATCCCCGACCCGATGACGGCGGTCAACGCCCTGCTGCAGGGCGAGATCGACATGATCGAGGTGCCCGTGCCCGATCATTTCCCAGTGCTGAAGGCCGACAAGAACGTGGCCCTGTTCGGCTGGAACCAGCTCGGCAGCCAGATCATCATGCGCTTCAACCACCTTCACCCGCCGTTCAACAATCTGAAGGCGCGGCAGGCCGCCATGCTGGCCGTCGCCCAAGAGGATTTCCTGCGCGCCCAGGTCGGCGACCCCGAAATCTACAGCGTCTGCAACGCGCCGCTGGTCTGCGGCTCGCCCTACGGGAAGAGCTACGGCGATGTGCTGATCAAGCCCAACCTCGAGAAGGCGCGCCAGCTCCTGAAGGAGAGCGGCTACGACGGCACGCCGATCGTGATGCTGCACCAGACCGACCTGCAGTCGTCCAACCAGCTCCCGCCGGTCGGCAAGCAGGCCCTGGAGAAGGTCGGCTTCAAGGTCGACCTGCAGGCGATGGACTGGCAGACCGTGGTCGCTCGCCGTACCCGCAAGGAAGCGCCGGACAAGGGCGGCTGGAACATCTTCTACACCACGACCACCACGGTCGACGCCGACAGCCCGGCCGCCAACTCCTTCACCCGCGGCGACTGCGACAAGGCCTGGTTCGGCTGGCCGTGCGATCCCGAGATCGAGAAGCTGCGTGGCGCCTTCGCGCGCGAGACCGATCCGGCGAAGCAGAAGGAGCTGGCGATCGCCGTCTCCGACCGCGTCATGGACCAGGCGCTCTACCTCGTGCTCGGCCAGTACAAGGCGTTCGGCGCCTACCGCAAGGACCGGGTCGAGGGCTGGCTTCCCGCCCCCGTGCCGATCCTGTGGAACATCAGCAAGAAGTAGATTTTCGGGGACGGGGCCAAGCGTCGAGGCCCCGTCCCCGCACAGTGTTACACCAAGGATGTCACACCCAAAGGTGTCACACCAAGTTGAGACAAATGTTGTGACACAGGTTGAGCGCCCACCTGTGACTTCGCGGGAATCCGACCCTGCGGCCCCACCTCGGGCGGCCGCAGATGACCGTCAAATCAGCTCTCGGGCGCGTTTTTCGCGCCTCGGTCCACCCCACTGCCGGACAGTCCTCGGCGGGGGCAGCCTTGTGCTTGCTACTCACGGCTCAGTACCCGGCAAGGGCAAGGCCGCGGGACGGCCCCTCATCCTCCAGGGATCGTACCCGGCGGGCGCGCCGGGCGGGGCATGGCCAAGGATTCGAAGCGCCGACCTTCGGGTCGGCGATCTCAGCTAAAATTAGAAGCTGGACGTCAGGACAGAAGCGACTGGGCGATCCCGAGCGTGGGATCGACGCTGGCCGCTGCGGTCTCGTAGCTGCGGGAGCCGTTCCGGCCACAAGCGGACAGGCGGCTCGGCCTTTGGAGTCAGGCCTCGCGCGATAATAGCAAAAATATACTACGAAACCTGCTGAACCTGCAAGTTTTTGTTTGCCGGCATTTTGTCGGCACGGCTCCTCCTGACAGCCTCCCCTGCGATGCAGTGTTCGGCAAAAGAGCTGCGCGATCACCTTCGTGACCGAGCAGCCCCTCTCCATCTCACATCACGCCGCCTGCTTGAGCGGCACTTCCTGCCAGCGCTGCGCCGCTTCGGCGACGCGCCGGCCGAGTGCCTCCATGGTGCGGAAGTCGCTGGCGGCGATGCCTTCGACGCCTTGGTCGCCATTGGCCTGCGCCATCGCGCCGACCGAGGCGCCGAGGCGGTTGAGATCCTCGATCGAGCCCTTGGAGTGGTTATAGCCCGGCGGCAGGCCGAGGCCGACCCACACCATGCCGTGCTGCAGGGCCAAGGTCAGAAGCTGGTACAGCGTGTTGTGCTTGTCGCCGTTCCACGACGCCGAGCTGGTGAAGCCGGCGGCGAGCTTGTTGCGCCAAGTGCCGGCCATCCAGCGCTTGGACGTCCAATCCTTGAACTTGGCGAACTCGGCCGACACGCCGCCCATGTAGGTCGGGCTGCCGAAGATGACGGCGTCGGCGGCATCCAGCTCGGCCTCGTGGGCCTCCGCTTCGGCCACCGGAATGAGGCTCACCTTGGTGCCCGAAACAGCCTGGGCGCCCCTGGCGACGGCTTCGGCGAGAGCCTGGGTGTGGCCGAAGCCCGAATGATAGACGATAGCGACGGTGGTCATGGTCTTTCCAATTCTTTGATTTTCCTCAAGAAACGAGAGATTCGTCTCTTTAAGAGGGTTGATTACTCCAAGTGACTGGAAACATCTAAGGAGAGCACTATATATTTACCAGCAGGTACCAATTCGTAACTCTGGGATTATTTCGATGAATGCCCTCGCCGAGCCTCGCAAGGAGAGCGTCTCCTGCCCCATGGACTTCATCCTGCGCATGCTGATGGGTCCGTGGACGACGTACATCCTCTACAATCTCAAGAGCCACGGGCCGCAGCGCTTCGGCGAGCTGAAGCGGCGGGTGTCGGGCGTGTCGGCCAAGATGCTGACCGAGCGGCTGCGCACGCTCGAGGGCGCGGGTCTGGTGCGGCGCGACTATGAAGCGACGATCCCGCCCAAGGTCACCTACTCGCTGACCAGGCGCGGCCACGAACTCGACGACGTGCTCGGCCGGCTGGCCGAGGTCGGCATGCGCTGGGAAGCGGAAGACGCCGCGCGGCGCTCGCTGCGCGCGGCGGAGCTGAAGGCGGCAGAGTAGATTCGACTTCAACGACATCACCTCACCCTGAGGCCGCCCCTCAGGGTGAGGTTGTTTTGGTGTAAGTGCCTGACCTACTTCGGCACGTTGAAGTGGCCCTGCACGAAGCTCAGGTCGATGAACGACTTGGGATCGGCGTCCTTGGAGACCTGTCCCGTCGATTGCCAGAACGCCACCTGCTTATAAATGTCGCCGACATCGAGCCGTCCTTCCGGATCGATGAAGGGCAGGCCCTGCGCAACGCGGTCCGGCGGCTGCTTCAGCACGTTCGAGAGGATGCCGATCATCTCATCGTAGTTCGGCCCGGGAATCAACTTGCCGTTCTCGCGCTTGCCGAAAGCCTCGTGATAGGCCGCAGCACCACGCCGGTAGCCCACGAGGAACTTCTCCACCAACGGCCGGCGCTCGGCGATGGTCTTGGGCGAGGTGAACACGGCGCCGAGCTGCCACGGCACTTCGTCGCCGACATAGGCGATCGGCTTGCCGCTGCCCTCCGACTCGACCTGCCGGAAGGTCGTGATGGGAAACACGGCCGCATCGACCTGACCGCCCTTGAAGGCCGCCACCAGGTTGGGGATCGACTGTAGCGCCACGATGGTGAGGGCCTTGGTGTCGACGCCGTATTTGCGTGCCACGATTTCCAGCGAATAGTGCACCGACGATCCGACGGTGGTGACCGCCACCCGCTTGCCCACGAGATCCTTGACCGAGCGAACGCCCGCATCCCATGCCGCATTGGTGACGGCGATGACATTCAACTGGTAGCCCGGCCGCTCCGCGCTCTGCGCCGCCACGACTTTCAGCCCGCCCTTGGCCGCCAGATTGAAGAAGCCGGCGGTGAAGGCCGTCACGCCGAGATCGGCATCGCCCGAGACGACCGCCAGCGGCACCTGGGCGGCGGCCTGGAAATCCTTGGTCGTGAGGTCGAGGCCGGCCTGCTTGAACCAGCCCTTCTCGAGCGCGATGAAGATCGGGCCTGACGACGACAGCCGCAGCAACGCGATCGACGCCTTGGTGAGGTCCTGGGCACGCACCTCAGGCACCACTCCCGGCGCCAGTGAAAGCGCCGCAGCGCCGCCCACCGCCATGCGGCGCGTCAGACGATGTTCGAACAACCTTGCCTCCCGCAGTTTCTTAGCCAGGAGTATGGTCTGAATCGGGAGCGATCCAACATGAATCCAATCGACTGCGACGTGCTGGCCAGCGGCGGCGGCATGGCGGGAACGGTGGCCGCCGTCGCCGCGGCCCGCGAAGGCGCGCGCACCGTGCTGTTCGAACGCCACGGCTTCCTGGGCGGGGCGGCGACGGCGGGCGCCGTCGGCCAGTTCGTCGGCTGGGAGACCCGCGCCGGCCGGCGGGTGATTGCGGGCCTTGCCGAAGAAATCGTCGAGCGCCTGGAAGCCAAGGGTGGCAGCTCGGGCCACGGCCATTTCATCATGTCGACCGGCCATCGCATGGACCGGGTCGAATACGACACCGAGATCCTGAAGGTCGTGCTCGACGAAATTGCGCACGAGGCGGGCGTGCGGGTGCTGCTGCACACCCAGCTTGCCCAGGCGACCCGCCGCGGCCGGGCGATTTCCTCGGCGTCGGTGCTCACCAAGGGCGGCATGCTCGAGGTGCGGGCACGGCTCTACATCGACTCCTCGGGCGATCTCGACCTGATGGCGCGGGCCGGGGCGCCGTTCCTCGGCCTCGACG
>JAUXST010000407.1 GCA_030679805.1 Reyranella sp.
GACGCCCAGTCGTGTTTCCAGCCGGGTGATCAGCTTGCTGACGGCCGAGGGCGAGAGCCCGAGCACACCTGAAGCGGCGGAAAAGCCCTTGGCTTCGACGACCCGTACGAAGGCCGCCATTTCACTGGCATGATCGATCATTGCCGAATTAGTGAATAATATTCATCAGTATTCGTCAATATCATGGGATTATTATCTGAATATAGGAGAATTAAGTTCGCTTCAATCTTGAAGGAGATTCACATGTTCTCGACCCCGTACCCCTCGATCCCCCAGGTTCAGGCTTACGCCACCCAGGCGCATCGCATCCGCAGCAGGGTCGTGGCCACTCTGATCCGCGATTTGGCGCGTTGGGTTTCGGCCGCCGCCCGCTAAACAGGACGCATGACCGAGCCGTCCTCGATTGCGCCGTGGCGGCACTACGCCCGCTACAACCGACTGGCCAACGAGACGCTCTACGAGGCGTGTGCGGCGCTCTCCGATGAGGAGTGCCGGCGCGACCTCGGGGCGTTCTTCCGGAGCGTTCACGGAACGCTCAATCATCTGCTGCTGGGCGATCGCATCTGGATGACCCGCTTCGAAGGCGGCAACCATCCGTCGACCGACCTCGGCGCCATTCTCTACGACGATTTTGTCGACCTGCGCGCCGCGCGGGTGGCGATGGACGCCCGCATCGAGAGGTTCGTCGCGGACCTGCCGCGTGACTTCGCGGCCGGTACGATCCGCTATCTCAACAATGCGGGCCTCGTGTCAGAGGATCCGCTCGACGTCCTGTTGCCGCACTTCTTCAATCACCAGACCCACCACCGCGCCCAGGTTCACACGCTGCTGTCGCAGCTCAGGCGCGATCCGCCGGTGCTCGACCTGCACCGTGTGCTCAGAGCGAATCCGGCTTGAAGTCGGGTTTGATCTGCTGCTTGCGCCATTTGAAGCGCAGCTCCGACAGGCCCGTCGTGATCACGTAGAACACCGGCGTGAAGATCAGGCCGAAGAGGGTGACGCCCAGCATGCCGGCGAACACCGCGGTGCCCAGCGACTGGCGCATCTCGGCGCCGGCGCCTTCGCTGATGACCAGCGGCACCACACCCAGGATGAAGGCGAGCGAGGTCATCAGGATGGGCCGCAAGCGGGTCTTGGCGGCGGTGACCGCGGCGTCGTAGCGGTTCATGCCCTGCTCGTGCGCCTGCTTGGCGAACTCCACGATCAGGATGGCGTTCTTGGCGGCGAGCCCTACCAGCACCACGAGGCCAATCTCGACCAGGACGTTGCGGTCGAGCCCGCGGATGTTCACGCCGATCATGGCGGCGAGAATGCACATCGGCACGATCAGGATGACGGCAAGCGGCAGCAGCCAGCTTTCGTAGAGCGCCGCCAGCAGCAGGAACACGAACAGCACGGCCAGGCCAAAGGCCAAGACGGCTGTGTTGCCGGCCAGCTTTTCCTGCAGCGCGATCTCCGTCCATTCAAAGTCGAAGCCCGAGGGCAGCACCTTGGCGGCCAGCCCCTCCATGGTGGCGATGCCCTGGCCCGAGGAATAGCCGCGCTGCAGCGCGACCTGGACTTCGGCCGCCGGATAGAGGTTGTAGCGCGCCACACGGTAGGGGCCCGTGGTGTCGTTGAAGGTCGCGACCGAGCCAATCGGCACCATCTCACCGCTGACACTGCGGGTCTTTAGATTGGCGACGTCGCGCAAGGTCAGGCGATAGGGGTTGTCGGCCTGGGCGGTCACGCGATAGGTGCGGCCGAGGATGTTGAAGTCGTTGACGAAGGCCGAGCCCATGTAGACCGACAGAGTCTGGAAGACGAAGCTGATCGGCACGCCGAGCTGCTCGGCTTTGGTGCGGTCGATGTCGGCCCAGATCTGCGGCGTGCGTGTGCTGAACAGGGTGAAGGCCTGGGTGAGGCCGGGGGTCTGTCCGGCGGCACCCGCCAGTGCCCAAGCGGCTCCCTCGAGGGCCGGCAGGCCGCGGGCGGCGCGGTCCTGGACGTAGCCCTTGAGGCCGCCGCCGGTGCCGATGCCCGGCACCGAGGGTGGCTCGAGCACGAACACGAAGGCCTCGCGCAGCCCGAACATGCGCCCGCGCAGTTCGGCCAGGATCATGTCCTTGGTGATGCCCGGCCGCTCGGCGAAGGGCTTCAGGGTCACGAAAATCACGCCGGTATTGGGCGCGTTGGTGAAAGTGGCGCCATCGAGTCCGACGAAGGCCACCGCGTCCTTCACGCCCGGCTGCGAGACGATGATGTCGGTTGCCTGGCGTATCAGCGCGTCCGTGCGCTCGAGGGTGGCGCCGGCCGGCAGCTGCATGGCGGCGATCAGGTAGGAGCGGTCGAGCTGCGGCACCAGGCCGGTCGGCGTCGAGGCCAGGCGGTTCTGCGTCAGCGCCAGCAGGCCGGCATAGATCACCAGCATGATGATGCTCATGCGGATCAGGCGTGCCGTCGCGCGGCCGTAGAAATTCGCCAGCCCCTCGAAGCCGCGATTGAAGTGGCCGAAGAACCAGTTGATCGGCCACATCACCCGGTCCACCAGCCCAAGCTTGGACTTCTCGATATGCGAGAGCGCGTGCGACTTCAGCAGCAGCGCCGCCATGGCGGGCGACAGGGTCAGCGACACGAAAGCCGAGATCGCCGTCGAGGCCGCGATGGTGATGGCGAACTGCTTGTAGAAGGTGCCCTGCAGGCCGGTGATGAAGGCCGTCGGCAGGAACACTGCGATCAGCACCAGGGAGATGGCGATCAGCGCGCCGCCGACCTCGTCCATGGTTTTGTGGGCGGCTTCCTTGGGCGACATGCCCTGGGTCAGGTAGCGCTCGACGTTCTCGACCACGACGATGGCGTCGTCGACCACGATGCCGATCGCCAGCACCAGGCCGAACAGTGACAGCGTGTTGAACGAGATGCCGGCCGCCGCCATCACCGCGAAGGCGCCGATCAGCGACACCGGAATGGCCAGGATGGGAATGATCGCGGCCCGCCAGGTCTGCAGGAACAGGATCACCACGATCACGACCAGGATCAGCGCCTCGAACAGCGTGTGGATCACCGCGTCGACCGAGGCCTGGATGAACTCCGTCGGATTGTAGACGATGGAATAGTCGATGCCGGCCGGGAAGGCCTTCTTCAGCCGCTCCATCTCGGCGATGATCGCGTCGGACGTCGACAGCGCGTTCGAGCCGGGGCGCTGGAAGATGCCGATCGCCGTGGCGTTCTTGTTGTTGAGATAGGCGTTCAACGTATAGTCCTGCGCGCCCAATTCGACGCGGGCGATGTCGCGCAACCTGGTCACCGAGCCGTCGGGCTCGGCGCGGATGACGATGTTTTCGAACTGCTCGGGCGCGCTGAGGCGCCCCAGCGTCTGCACAGAGAGCGTGAAGGCGCCCGGCGAGACGGCGGGCGCCTGGTTGATGGCGCCGGCGGCGACCTGCAGGTTGGCGGCGCGCAGCGCCAGGACGACCTCGGTGGCGGTCAGGTTGCGCGAGGCGACGCGTGCCGGGTCGAGCCAGACACGCATCGAATAGTCGCGCGCGCCGAAGATCAGCACGTTGCCGACGCCGTCGACGCGGCTCAGCACGTCCTTCACATAGAGCGTGGCGTAGTTGGAGATATACTGCTGGTCGCGCGAGCCGTCGGGCGAGATCATATGCACGACCATCATCAGGTCGGGCGAGGCCTTGCGGACCACGATGCCCAATCGCTGCACGTCCTCGGGCAGGCGCGGCTGGGCGACGGCGACGCGGTTCTGCACCAGCACCTGGGCCTGGTCGATATTGACGCCGGGCTTGAAGACGACGTTGATCGACAGCCGCCCGTCGCCGGTCGACTGCGAGCTGATGTAGAGCATGTCGTCGACGCCGTTGATCTCCTGCTCGAGCGGCGTGGCGACTGTTTCGGCGATGACCTCGGCCGAGGCGCCCGGGTAGGTCGCCGTCACGTTGACCGTCGGCGGCGCGATCTCGGGATATTCGGCCACCGGAAGCGAGCGCTGGGCGATGAAGCCCACGATCACGATGATGACCGACAGGACCGAGGCGAAAATCGGCCGATCGATGAAGAAATGCGAGAGCCGGATCATCGGTTAGCGCGCCTTGGCGGTGATTTCGCCCTTCTGAGGCACCACCTTGGCGCCCGGCCTCACCATCGGGTTGGCGAGCCCG